>NZ_JBFTRT010000067.1:0-12453 GCF_056399685.1 Pedobacter sp. 01N416 | reverse complement strand
TTGCCCACCTAATGAGGGGCTAAAACCAATGGCATCGTTATTAATTGCACCATCAATAGTCACGTTGTTGTATCTAAAGTTTGTTCCTCCAAAGGTATTATCTTTACTGCCTTGAGGAGTAACCCTTGTTACATCCTGTAAGCTGCGGTTCATGGTTGGCAGCGTTTTGATCTGACCTTCGMCGATACTTGTACCCGCACCAGATTTTGTTCCGCCTTTTTGGCCTTTAATACTTACTTCGGCCAATTGGTTACCTTGCTCCTGAAGATCAAGATCGAGCCTTACATCCGAACCTAAGGTTAAATAAATATTCTCTTTTACTACCGGGCTATAACCCACAAAGGTTACAGTAATTTTGTATGGCCCGCCTGGGTTTAAGTTGCCGATACGGTAAAGTCCGTTTTCGTTTGACGAACCTTTAGATACAGTACCTGTTGGAACGTGCATCATCACAATGGTTGCCCCTGGGATGATACCCTTATTATCCTTAATCTTTCCATTAATACTAGATGTTGTAACTTGTGCCTGAGCAAATGTGACCAAGAGCAGCAGAATACTTACTAGGGATAGTATGCGTGATTTCATTTTCTGTTGTTTTATTTTCATGCAAAACAACAGTCCTAATGTTAATTCAATATTAACAATAAATTAAGTTTAACATTACGTTAACAATATGAAAATCAGAACAATACAATAAGAAAACAATTCCTTAACAACCAATATTTCAGGCCGGAATATAATGAAGAACAGAAGGCCCAAAGATGAAAACGAAAGATGAAGATTTGATGAAGTTTCAATTTAGTTCGAAATCCCTAGTCGGGAGTCCAAAGTCGATTAACTGGCCATGCGTTTAGAACTGGACGTTTAACGATGATAACCGGTTTGAACAATTAACAACAGAACAAATTTCTTCTCCCTGTYAACTAATGAACCAATGACAAATGAACCTATAAATTATCAGTTTACACTTTTAACAAACCACGAAATGCCCTTGCAGCATAATACGATTGTGCACCATTGTGGTAAACAAATACATGATCGTAGCGGCGATCGCCGAAAAGGGCACCACCTAATTTTCTAATCTCGGGAGGGGAAACAATCCAGCTTGATGTTTTGGTATCGAATTTTCCGAGTTGCTGCAAAAAACGGTACTGCTCTTCTGTTAAGAGCTCTACCCCCATCGTAGCAGCCATATCAACAGCATTATTTTCCGGTTGGTGCTCTTTTCTCGATTCCAGCCCTTCCAAATCATAACAAATACTCCTACGGCCTTTGGGGCTTTCTGCCGAACAATCGTAAAAAATATATTCACCTGTTTTTTTATCATAATCAACAACATCGGGCTCACCACCAGTTACCTCCATTTCGTCAAGCACCCATAGTTTTTCGGGCCTGGCAACTAACCTTTCTTCTACTTTAGCCCATTCAATACTTTTATGGCGGTCCATGTTTTTCCCGAAACGGACTTTTAAAGTATGGAGTAATTCTTCGGCTTGCACTGCCGACAATTCTTTTTTATTGTTATTTATTTTACTCATCAGGTTTATTTTGGTTAAAATCCTGTCGCCGATAATTATATACTAATCAAATATAAGGCTTATCCTGCCCCTCAATAGCACTTTTTCACTAAATAGTTTTGAAGCGTATTGCCTGTACAAAACACTAAGTTTCTTCCCGTTTTCTGCTTTTACGCTTTCCCGAAAGTTCGGGATACCCCGTTGCTGCAGGGTAACGCTTCAACCGGAGCTAAATGGCTAAGGCAGCTTTTCAATTTGGGGGTTGCAGGGCGCACAAACCCTTGCTCCTAAACCGGATTGCAGCGAACACGAAGTGTAACGGAGTAAAGCGAAAAGCCGGACTGAGGGCCTCCAAGAACCACAAACCGCTCATTTCCTAATTTCAAAAAACACTAATTTCCGTTTGGAGTGCAATGCCTGAGCTATATTCCTAATTAATTATTTACTGCCTTATTTCTTAAATTTAACAAGCGTATCATCAACCAAATGTGTTATTGCTAAAAAATTATCGGCTAACGCTAAAATCTCATCATGAAAATCAATCAGATCCACTTTTACCCAACCTTCCATTAAGGTTAGCGGCCCGAACTTTACACTTACATTTGGCCATTGGCTTTCAAAAAGCTTAAAACTGTTTCTGAATGCATCGGCAAACTGTCTGCTTTGTATAACGTAACCTTTAAGATGCCTCAGTTTAAATGCATGAATGTTATAATAAATCTTCTGTTCCTCAATTATGGCATCATTTATCCAAATGGAAAAGAAAATCCTTGATGCTGCAGTTAAGGGATCCTGCTCGGGACTTGCCCAAGATTTTTTATAGAGTTTTAAAAATACGGAATCCAAAACCACTCCAACAGCGGCCTGGATTTCTTTTTCACGAAGCTTTTTTTGATCGAGCTGATCAGCTGCTTTTTGAAATTTCTCTAAGTAAAATGCAGTATCCATATTGCGGTTTTGTAATTAAATGTAGCAATAAATTTCGGGGTAGAAGGATCCCATTACACTGATTATAGTCAGTTACCATCTGACTATAATCACAATTCACAAAACGGAAATTAATTAAATAGAAAGGTAATAGTGTCAGATGGTAACATCCGACACCACAAATAGGGTGACAAACCCCGTAAAAACTAATCGTCCAATCCTTTACCACTTAATATCTGTGGCATAAATTTCTCTACCCTTGCCTCACGGGTTTTAGCTTGCTTGGGTGCCGCAAAATGAAGCAGATAAGCTCTTTGACGGCCGGGCGTTAAGGCTTCGAATGCCGCTTTTAAATCTGGAATGTGATCTAATTTATGCTGAAACTCAACCGGAACGGTATATTCCGTAGTCTTTTTCAAATCTACTTTCAAACCAGCTTTTTCTACCTCAATGGCTTCATAAATATAGGTCTTCAAAATAGCTTTAAGCTCCACTATTTCGAGGGCATTGGTAAAGCGCACCTGCCTGCCTACTTGTACATTCTTCGTTTGCTGAATCAGGATCCCAGCGGTATCATTCAATAAAACGCCTTTAAAAAATAAAAATGCGCAGTATTCTTTAAAATCATGTATTAAAACGATGTTGCTGTTGTGTAAGGTATAACAAGGCACTCCCCATTTTAATTCTTCGGTAAGCCCACAATCTAGGGCAATTGTCCGTAGCAGCAACAGTTCTTCCTGCCACCTTTTCGCTTTGTTAAAATAAAAATCAACTTTTGGATTCGTTTTCATATCAGTCGAATTTGTTCGTTTCTTTGTCCTGTTCCTTCCATATGGCTTAAATTATTTTAGTTAACTGAACTAATTTTCTATCTGCAGGCCTAAAGTACCACGACACTACAGTTAACACAAGTAGCAATATTGGCCCGAAGTATGCTGAAGTACTGGTATCGCCAATTGCGATATGTGAGAAAACAGCACCAGACATGGCAAAGAAAAAACCTGCATAAGCCCATTCTTTCAATAAAGTAAATTTAGGAATTAACACCGCAACCACACCCAAAATTTTCCAAATTCCCAATATAGTCAGAAAATAAAGTGGATAACCCAATTGCGTAAACAATGCCACTTCTTCTTTCATTTTTATCAACTGTACTATTCCTGTTGATAACATGCCTAGCGACAGCCAAACGGTGGCAATCCAATAGATAATTTTGTTTCTTTTTGTCATAATGTACTATTTTAATTGATTTACAATGTTTTCTAAACGGTTATGTGCCATATTAATACCCTGAGCAAAAGGCAAGGCAAGTATTTGATCCCTTAATGCCACTGACTTATAAACTACATGCATAGTAAGTTTACTACGATCATCGGTTAATTTATCAAACTTTAAAAACTCAAGCTGAACGCCAAAAGGTGTATTTTCCATTTCGAATGTCCGCGTTATTTTTTCATCAGGCATAAACTCGTGTATAACTCCGGTGGCTACAAATGCTACGCTCCCTTTAGCATCAGTAGTTTCGAACTGGTAACTGCCATACTTTTTGTTTTCAAGTTTTAGTACTTTTGTCCCCATCCATTGTGCTATAATTTCAGGTTCAACATAAGCCTTAAAAAGCAATGCTACAGGCAGATCAAATTCTCTGGTAATGATCATTTCCTGTTTGCCATTTTCGGCATCAATTTTTGTTTTCTGCTCCATGTTATGCTATTTGCTTGGTTTATAGTTTTTCATAATATCTTCCAGTTTATTAAATCTGTCGTCCCACATCTTGCGGAACGGCTCAATAAAATCGGCAATTTCTTTCATTTTTTTTGCGTTAGTGTGGTAATGAATTTCTCTACCGTTTTGTTTTTGCTCTAACAATTCGCACTCTGTAAGGATCTGCAGGTGTTTTGAAACAGTTGGCCTTGCAGTGTCGAAATTGGTAGCTATTGCACCAGCTGTCATCGATTGTGAAGCAACTAAAAGCAATATTGCCCTTCTCGTAGGGTCGGCAATGGCCTGAAATACATCTCTTCTTAAATTCATTATGTAGCTATTTGACTACAAATATAAGCGTAGTCATTTAACTACGCAAATTTTTATGAATTTTTTTTAATACGGCTTTCTTCAACAGATCGTCATAAGTTTGGTTTCATCCGTTATATGTATTAAAGCATCAGGGTCCCGTTTATAAAATTGAATATATTTGATCAGTGTATGCAAAAAGAGGAGAAATCTCCTTTAACAAACCTGAAAAAACCATGAAAACGTATAAAATATACCAGATAGATGCTTTTACAAAAGAGAGATTTAGTGGAAATCCGGCGGGCGTAGTTGTGAATGCCGATGGGCTGACTGATGCTCAAATGCAACAGATTGCCAAAGAATTAAATAATTCTGAAACGGCCTTTCTTTTTTCTCCCGACGACAATGATTCTGATGGCTTAATCAGGTATTTCACACCAACATCAGAAGTTCCCATTTGTGGCCACGCTACAATTGCCGCGATGTACGCAAAAGCCATTGAATACAGTTTAGACTCTTGTATTTTGAGATATAAAACCAAGATTGGTACACTGCCTTTTGAGATCATTAAGAAAAACGGGGACTATCAGATAATAATGACCCAGGGCAAATTTGAACTCAGCCCGATATTCGATACCGCTACTACTCAACAAATATTATCAGCATTAAAGCTCGACAATGCTGATACTGATGAAAGATGCCCGGTCCAGATTGCTTCTACAGGACATTCGAAAGTGATGATTGGAATAAAAAGCAGAGAAAAGCTGAACAATCTTACCCCTGATTACAATAGCTTGATTGATCTAAGTAAACAGATTAATTGCAATGGCTATTTTGTATTCACATTTGACTCAGACGATGATGATGTATTAACATATGGAAGAATGTTTGCCCCTGCAATCGGAATAAATGAAGATCCGGTTACAGGCAATGCAAATGGACCATTAGGCGGATACCTCATACAAAATAAAATTGTTGATTTTAAGGATAGTCTCTTCGAATTCAATGGCAAACAAGGAGAAAAGATAAACAGGCTCGGAATGATAAGCGTTAGCGTCGGAATTGAAAATGGTCTACCGTCGCTAATTAAGATAAAAGGTGATGCTACAGTAGTATTTAAAACTGAAATTAAAATATAACAATTAAAGGCTTTACTACATTCAGTATAACTTCACATACCACCTAAACGCAAAAAAACCCACAACTTTCGTTGTGGGTTTTGGCTCCCTCTGCTGGGCTCGAACCAGCGACCCTCTGATTAATCCCGATGCATCGGGACTCTAACCAGCTGAGCTAATTCATTTAAATCATTAATTTCCAAAACAATTTTTTCAATTAGTAATCGGCTCTTTGCCTTTTTAACCGTTTTCTCAATCCTCATAGCGAAACCACGATTCTCGCCTAAAGCAATAGATTTCTTCAAAATCCATGGGCGGTGTTTTGAGGTATAGGTCGTTCTTTCGCTATTGTTATGCTCATATAGTCGTTTTTCGGCATCTTCTGTATAGCCAACATAGTACTTATCAGAAGAACTGGAATATAAAATATATAAGTAAAACATAAAAATATTAAAAACAAGAAAGCCCTACCAGACGTGGTAAGGCTTATTCTTTGAAATTGCTCCCTCTGCTGGGCTCGAACCAGCGACCCTCTGATTAACAGTCAGATGCTCTAACCAGCTGAGCTAAGAAGGAATATTTATTTATTCTGGTTGTGTTTCATTAATACCGATCAAAATCCTCTGATCTTTTCTTGCCCTCTGATTAATCCCGATGCATCGGGACTCTAACCAGCTGAGCTAAGAAGGAGTCCTGGTCGTTTCCTAAAACGAGGTTCTTTGCACTTTATAGCACACATACCCTTGTTCGTTTTGGGAATGCAATATTAGGGCTTTTAAATTATTTATGCAATATTTGCAGTGAAAAATTTTAAAAAAAAATTAACACATAGATATGAGCCTGATAATCATAGGTACTGTAGCTTTTGATGCTATTGAAACTCCTTTCGGAAAAACAGATAAAATTGTAGGTGGAGCAGCAACTTACGCAAGTTTAGCGGCTTCCTACTTTTATAATAAAGCAAAAATTGTAGCAGTAGTAGGTGATGATTTTCATCAATCAGATATTGATACCTTCACCACACACGGTATTGACACCGAAGGACTACAGATTAAAGCAGGTGAAAAATCATTTTTCTGGTCAGGGAAATACCATAACGACATGAATAGCCGTGATACTTTAATTACGGAATTGAATGTACTGGAAAATTTCGATCCGATTATCCCAGAGAGCTATCAAGACTGCGAATACCTGATGTTAGGCAACCTAACCCCACAGGTGCAGCAAACGGTAATCAAACGCCTTAAAAACCGCCCGAAATTAATCGTAATGGACACCATGAACTTCTGGATGGATATTATGATGGATGATTTATTGGAAACCATTAAAATGGTAGATGTATTAACCATTAATGATGCCGAAGCGCGTCAGTTATCGGGCGAATACTCATTGGTTAAAGCTGCTAAAAAAATCCTTGCCATGGGACCAAAATATTTGATCATTAAAAAAGGTGAACATGGTGCATTGTTATTCCACGAAGATCAGATTTTCTCAGCTCCGGCTTTGCCTTTGGCAGAAGTATTTGATCCAACAGGTGCCGGCGATACTTTCGCAGGAGGCTTTATCGGCTATTTGGCTAAAGTGGGTACAATTAACTTCAACAACATGAAAAATGCGATCATTTATGGCTCTGCTTTGGCTTCTTTCTGCGTAGAGAAATTTGGAACGGAAAGGTTATTAAATTTAACCGATGAAGAAGTTGCAGCAAGAATTCAGGAATTTGTAAGCTTAAGTGCTTTTACAATAGAAGTTTAATCAGTTAACAGTTTTCAATAGGCAGTTCTCAGTTTCGTACTGCAGATAAATTGAGCCGTAGATTTAAAGATTAATTTCTTTTAAATCTGCGGCTTTTTTATTGAATAAAATCTTTATACCCACCATCTGTGCATGCCAAAATCAATTTGGTGTAGCCAATACGGCTATCGGTACAAATTTTTCAAAAACAGCTTCAGTATGGGGTGCATCAGGCAGCTCGTCGGTTAAATCTTGTCCGGCCCAGTGCTCATAATGTTTACCGTTCTGCCACAGCCTGCTATCGGTCATATCGTAGATCAAACCTTTATAAGCCACCCATATTTGAGGTTTGTCCTGTCCGTTGCGTAAAGCGAGTTGCTGTTTGGTATAGCTGGGTAAATCCATTTAAATTAATTTCGGGTTGAAGATAAACAAAAGGTATTTAAACATATAAGAAATATAAGAACCATATAAGCTTATATATTCTTCTATGTCTTATATGGTTAAAAAGTAGCGATTGTCAGCCTGAGCTTAATTGAAGACTATATGCTGGGATTTCAATTTATTATTCTCATTTGAAGCACAAGGCTTTTACAAAACACCAAGTTCTCTCCCGTTTTACACTTTTACACTTCGCTGCCTCGTACCTCGTTGCTGCAGGGTATCGCTTCAACCGGGGCTAGTTGGCCACGACAGCATTTCATTTTTGGGGTTGCAGGGTTCATAAATCCCTGTTCTTAAACCCGACAATAGCGGCAGCTCCCGATTTTTTCATCGGGACTATAGCGAATGGCGGGGCTGCAAACCGCCAAAAACTGCTGCACGCTCATTTTCTAATAAAAAGACCATCCTTCGACTACGCTCAGGATGACATATTATAAAATAAGTTCTTTTAATTTTCCAATCTTAACTCTTCTTTCTTCGTGGTACTACTTTTAAAAATTTCGTACAGGTAGATATTCATCAACAACAGCCCCATTAAATAAAAATGATCTTCGAAAGGGATAGTACCTACTCTAAAACCAAGGTTTTGCTTATCGTTATACATCACCACAGGGATAGAAGTTAAAAATCCATTAACGATATAAAATGGGATAAGCGAAACCAGATAAGCCCGATAGAACTTATACATAAACCTAAAATGGGCATTTACATATTCTACATAGGCCAGCACCATAAATAAAAAGCCAAAATTGATCAGCGTGTACCATCTGTTGTAACCAAAAAACAAAATGGCCACACAAAGCCCGAGGAACAAATTACTTACTGCGAGGCTATACTTTTGCAAGTCGTTTTTTGGAAAATAGGCATTCAAACATTCGTAAATAAACACGCAGGCATAAGGAACTGTTAAAAAGAATAGAATCTCTTCTAAAGGTAGTCCCAAAAGATTTACCCCAATAAGGTAATCGGGATTAAAAGACCACACATTGAGCTTGGTAAACAGGATATCCCAAATTAAAAACACCAAGCCGGTGATCAATATTGAAGGGAATACAAACTTCCACTTGCTAAAAAAATGAACCTTTTTATCGAATGATAAAACCAGGGGAAAGAAGATTACAGCAAGATTGATAAGTAAATAGGTATAATTCATTCTAAAGGTGTTTTGTCAAAATTTTAACTTCAGCTGGCGTACATTTTTTACTGTCGATCATAAATTTAGCTACGTTTTTAACCAGTTCGCGATCGGCTAGGCCAAAATTTTCATTTTGATAATGTTTAAGGATCTCTTTTTTATCCTGAGCTAAATCTTTACTAAAGCCGAGAAAAGAAGGTGTATAAAACTCAATAGAAAACCGCATAAAGCGAATTTCCATATTTTCCTTATCCATATCAATTGCTTTTTGCATGGTTTTGAGCGATCGGCCCACATACTTGATCTTGTTGTATGGATTCCATGAGTGCTTGGCTTTAAGTGCCTCCAACGTTCCGGTGTAACCAGTAATTAAGGCGGTTTTATTGGCCAGCTTGCTCAGTTTGGCAAATAATGAGTCGGTTAGCTTCGAATTTTCTACCGCTTTAACCATATTAGTTTTTAATATCGCAATTTCTTGGGTAGATAACTGGGCGTAAGTAATATTGCTTGCTGCAAACAGCAGAAAAAATATAATGCGTAGTTTAATCATGAGTTTGGGCAAAGGTAAGAAAAGCTAAGCGCTTTTGCTTCCGCTGTCATCCTGAGTGCAGCGAAGGATCTCAATCCGATGAAATACTGAAACTCTAACCACTACCTCAAAACCATTGATTCATTTTAACCAATGTTAACATATAACAGATTCTTCACTGCGTTCAGAATGACAAAACACTTTAGTTAAAATCATAAAAAACATTTATTTTTAATTATGGATCATAATTATTTCGTTTACATTTTAACCAATAAAAACAAAACTGTGGTTTATACCGGAGTAACAAACGATCTAGAAGCAAGACTTAGACAACATATAGAGAACAAAGAAAATAAGTTCGCTTTTACTTATAAATATAATTGCCACTATATGGTTTATTTTGAGCGGTTTGAACACATTGAACATGCTATTGAACGAGAAAAAGAAATAAAAGGCTGGACAAGAGCAAAGAAGAATGCGTTAATTGAACGTAAAAATAAAAATTGGGATTTTCTTAACGACATGATTGTTGAAGGATAAATCATTTGTTGATCTTGGCGTTATAGTGTCATCCTGAGCATAGCGAAGGATCTCCAACCGATGAAATACAGTACCTAAACTATCGATCGAATCAAGCCCCCATAAAGATTACTTCCAATAAAAGAAAGATTCTTCACTGCGTTCAGAATGACAACCACACAGAACGACAACCACACTGAATGACAAAAACAAAAACAAAACGCAATAAAATTCCTTTATTTACACCATGGAGAAAAAACCCACAGTTACCATTATCGGTGCTGGCTTTGCAGGTTTGGCTGCTGCAGCTTTATTGGCTAAGGATGGTTGTGATGTTACGGTGATCGAAAAAAACGAAATGGCTGGTGGCAGGGCCAGAACCTGGCAAAAAGACGGATTTCTTTTCGATATGGGCCCCAGCTGGTATTGGATGCCAGATGTTTTCGAAAACTACTATAACCTATTCGGCAAAACTGCCGCAGATCTTTATGCGCTAAAGAGATTAAACCCTTCTTACCGTATTTATTTTGGCAAACAGGATACTATTGATGTTCCAGCAACATTAGCTGATTTATATGCTTTATTCGAAAAACTAGAGCCAGGAAGCAGCAAAAACCTAAAATATTTTCTTGATCAGGCCAAATACAAGTACGATGTAGGCATGAATGAGTATGTTTTTAAGCCTTCGCACAGTGTGATGGAATATTTTGATCCCAGATTGGCTGTTAGTGGAATCAAATTGCAGCTTTTGGGCAATATGCGTAAACATGTTTACCGGTTATTCAAGAATGAGCGTTTGAGGAAACTTTTAGAATTCCCGGTTTTATTTTTAGGAGCCACACCACAAAACACACCTGCCCTATACAGTTTAATGAACTATGCCGATCTCGTTTTAGGTACCTGGTACCCAATGGGCGGCATGCACAAAATTGTGATGGCTATGCAACAAATAGCCGAAAGTGAGGGTGTAAAATTTATTTTCGATACCGAGGTAACCAAAATTGAAGTGAAAAACAACCTGGCAGAGTACGTAATTACCAACAAGGGCAACTTTAAAAGTGATTTCGTGGTGGGTAATGCCGATTATCACCATATTGATCAACATCTTTTTGATAAACCTTACCGTAATTACAGCGAAAAATATTGGAATGAAAGAACAATGGCCCCCTCCTGCCTTTTGTTTTATATCGGATTAAATAAAAAACTAGACAATATATTACACCACAACTTATTCTTTGATGAGGATTTCGATCAACATGCCGAAGAAATCTACACCAATCCGCAATGGCCATCAAAGCCCCTATTTTATGCATGCTGTC
Source organism: Pedobacter sp. 01N416 (assembly GCF_056399685.1). Classification (NCBI taxonomy): domain Bacteria; kingdom Pseudomonadati; phylum Bacteroidota; class Sphingobacteriia; order Sphingobacteriales; family Sphingobacteriaceae; genus Pedobacter; species Pedobacter sp. 01N416. The sequence goes on along the minus strand of NZ_JBFTRT010000067.1, from coordinate 1,198 downwards.
CTTCCATAACCGATAAAAGTGTTGCACCGGAGGGCTGTGAGAACCTTTTCTTCTTAATTCCGGTAGCTCCTGATTTAGCAGATAGCGAAAGTAAAAGGGAAGAATACTTTAATTTATTGATCGAACGCTTTAAAGATTTAACCGGCAACAATATTGGCGGTAACATTTTGTTTAAGCGCAGTTATGCCATGAACGATTTTGTGGAAGATTACCATGCCTTTAAAGGAAATGCGTATGGATTAGCAAACACTTTGAAACAGACGGCTTTTTTAAAACCTAAGATGAAAAGTAAGGTAACAAATTTTTTATACACCGGACAATTAACCGTTCCGGGCCCCGGTGTACCACCTGCAATCATCTCTGGGCAAGTGGTAGCAAAAGAAATAAAAAAAAAGTTAAAAAAAGCTTGACAAATTTAAAATTTCCCTTATCTTTATAACCACAAAACAAAAATACTGCAATAAAGCTTCAAAACACATAATCGTTCGGGGTTTGCATTTGTTTCGAAATAAGAGAGAAGGCGAATTGTTGAAAGAAAAAATAAGAATCAACTAACCAAATATATGATAAGCAAAAAGGCCTGAATTTTCAGGCCTTTTGCTTTTTACAGTATTTCGGAAATGTCCTTTTTAGCGTCCAAGTGTCACCCCAAGTTTCAATTTATCGTATAACATCAGTACAAATAACAGAAAGGTTAAAAGTATAAAACATTTCCTATACCGTTATTTCGAGCGGAGTGCAACGCAGTCGAGAACCCGAAGGCTCAGCGAAGCTAAATCTATCAAGACGGATCTCTCTCCGAACGTTCGGGACTGCGCTTCAGTCGAGATGACGTTTCTCTTGTGGGCGTGAAAACAAAAAAGGCCCAGATAAATCTGAGCCTCTAGTTTTTAGATGGATGTATCTTAAGCCACTTCTGAAGTGGCAATTTCTTTCGAATACGTTTTTAGGTACTTTTTAAGAATGCCTCTTGCTACGTGGATACGCGTTTTTACTGTTCCAATCGGAATAGCTAACATATCTGCAATTTCGTGGTACTTGTATCCTTCAAAATAACGGATAAAAGGCACATAATACTCTTCAGGTAATTGCGAAAGGGCTTTATCTATATCGCCTAACACAAATTTGCTCTCTGCCTGATTTTTAGTTGCACTATATGAAAGATTTGCAGAAGATATATCTTCGCTCTGCGTAATTA
>NZ_JBFTRT010000066.1:0-12463 GCF_056399685.1 Pedobacter sp. 01N416 | reverse complement strand
TTGCTATACTTCCCCTTTGAACCAATGGTTATTTTCTCTGTGGTAATTGGCGCACCATTATTCCTTTGTTTCAAGGTATTTACTTGTTCTTTACTCAGGTCATGCGGTTTATTCATCCCTAAATAGTCTGTGTAAACGTCATTCACCTTATATCCGACTTTGTATATCTCCAAAGTATACTTCCCCTTTTGGAGGCCAGCTACTTCAATCCTAACCGTTCCTTTTGATTTGGATGGAAGATCTCTGTTATAATATTGCTGGTTATTAACCGAATCGCCGGGATGCGTATTCGTATAATCCCAAAATAGCAGTTGCACATCTCCTTTTACATTTTTAGTTGCCCAGGATTCTGTGTCTGTATTTTCAAGTTCAATTGTGCCTAATTTGTTCAAGAAAGAATAGGAGAAATAAGCTGGTTTCTTGATCCCCTGCGTATTCAACAATCCGAAGCCACCGTGAAAAGGTGTAAATCTAGGGCCAGCCTCCTCAAAGATATCGGTAAAGACCCAGTAGGACATGGAATTTGCCGCATTGCCCACTTTCTTCAGTTTTTGAAGAATAAAGGCGGCTGAATGGTAACTGTCATGAATGGGGTCGGTTGGAGTTGGTGATGTACTCCATTCGGTATAATGCAGTTCAAGGTTTGGCTTTGCCGAACTTGTAATTTGCTTGCGGGAATTAATCACATATCTGCTTACACTTTCTTCGTCTTTACTCAAAATGTGGCCCTTGGTCCCAAACTCATCCACAAAGCCACTTTTGGTCCCGTAGGTATGTGTTGATATGAAATCTATCGGAACATTGTTCTCCTTACAAAATGCTATGGTTTCCGGCACCCAAGCTGCACCAGCAGTTCCGGGTCCTCCCACTTTAAAAGCTGAATTTACGCTCTTGATAGCCCTTGCCGAATAATCATATAATTTAAAATATTCCTCTCTATTTCCCTTCCAAAAAATATTTTCCAAATTGGGCTCATTCCAAACCTCAAAATACCATGTCTTTACCTCATCGGCACCATAGCGTTCTGTAAAATGTTGCGTTAGGTTACGGATGAGGTCTTCCCATTTTTTATAATCTTTCGGGGGCGTTATATTTCCTTTCCACCAAAAAATGGTCTGGTTTCCGCTAGCCAATGCAGAAGGCATGAATCCCAGTTCTACAAAAGGTTTCACCTTTATGCTCAACAGAAAATCAAACAAGGCGTCTATATATTGGTAATTGTATTCAGGATTTCCTTTTTTATCTTCACGGTAAACCCCCATGTCATCAGTCAACAAGCCATGCATCCGAATGTATTTAAAATCACATTCTTTTTTTACTAAAGTTAATTGTTGCTGCCAGTCTGCCCGCAATCCCTCATTGGCCCTTCCTGCCCCAATACATTCTTTGAACATTGTATTGAGCTTTCCCACCGATTTATTGTAATCAACTTTTATAGTTCTATCGGCAATGATTTTTTTATTGGTGTTGTCATTTTGACCCAGCAATTTAACGCTCACAAGACAGAGTAAAATAATTAATATTGCTAAATATTTTTTCATGCTTTTTTATGTCTTCTTCTATGAATTGTGTTGTTATCCAGCCAAATAGTATGGGCATAGATCGCCCCTATGAATAATCGAGACCTACTATTTGCTTCAAAATGAATAAAAAGCTCCAGATATATTAAAATACATCTGGAGCCTTAACTAAAATTTAATTAATGGTAAGTGTAAGTGTTTTGATCTTACTAACCTGTTTGTCTGCAGTACTTGTAGAAGCAAAAAATGTTACATTATAAGTTCCTCGATTTTTAAACTTATAGGCATAATTTGCAAAAGTAGAAGGTACTGGACCACCATAAATGGTAGTAGACGCATTACTGGTCATGTCTTTTATAACTACCCCAGCATCTGGCAAGACTCTTGATAAATCTATGGGACCTGTTATCATCCAGTTCTCGGTAGCAACAGCAGTAGCTGCGTTTGTATTCCCAGTAACTCCAAAAGAGGTGAATTTGATCAACTTATTAGCAACATTAATAGGAACCCACCCATGGCTTTCGGTAAAGGCTGGAAATGCAGTAGGTAAAGATAGCGCAGAGGTATTAATGATGTAAGTTGTATCGGCTGTTTTATGAGTCAGGTTAATATTAGTAATAGTCCATCTAGGTTGTACTACACCAGCTTCAGCTCTATACCTGAAAGCCAGATAAACTGGTTCTCCAGCCTTTGCGTAGTCAGCAAGATTTACTGCCCCTGATGCCTTAACTGTTGCATTGGTTGCAAGTGCAGCCCTACTGGTAATATCTGTCCAATTTGTTGGATATGTATCGAGAATGCTTAAGGAATCTGTAGCATTAATATTGGCGATTTTGGGAAATTTAGTCGCAATTAGTAACTTTAAACTTCCTGTACCTGCTGTATTTAACGCGGTAGAAAAGGAAAGGGTTCGCACATTGTTTGAACTAGTATCAGATACCCGATTAACATTTGCATACTTACGTCCTATCTCGCCAGAATAAAAAGTGATATGATCAGGGTTACCGGAAAAAACAAAATGTACGGTATCGGTTACTTTAAAAGTGAGTGTAGGTTGTTTGGCACTATTCTCGCTTACCACATCGAAGTCCAAATCTCTTGGTTGCAAATCTTTTTTGCAAGAAGCAAACAGCAATACAATTGCAACAGGCATTAATATATTTTTAAGTTTCATTTTTATAAAATTTAGATTATAATTAATTACCATCCAGGGTTTTGAGTTATTGCTTTATTAACAAGAATCTCTGAAGATGGTATACCCCAAAACAAAAATTTGTTGCCTCCTGCAATCGTATTGATAAAGCCTTGGTTGGCTACAGTTCTATTGCCGGTAGGAAAGCCTGAAGTATTGTTAAAATTAAGAACCTCCTGCGCTCTTTGCAGATAGATCCCCCAACGCCTCAGGTCATTTGCTCTTAATGCTTCAAATGCTAATTCTCTCACTCTTTCGTTTTGAATATCATTCAAGGTAATGCTTGTAAAGTCAGCAACTGCGCTTGGTGTATTCGGATCAAGTCCATACCCCCTCCTGCGAACTTGATTAATGGCATTTAGTGCGGTTGGGGTAGGTCCGTTTACCATGAACTCTGCTTCGGCCAGCATCAATAAAACATCAGAGTACCTCAACAATGGGAATTTGACAGCAGTTTCCCACTGGTTCTTATTAGCATTGCCACCACTAACGGGCTCATACTCCCTTCTGAACTTACCTGGCTGCCTTGAGTACAGAAGTTGTGCTGTAGTGCCCGGAGTGCCAATATAAAATGTGCGGACAGTTGAGGTAACCGTGCCGGTATAGGTATAAGGCGAAATATTCCAGTCCCTGCGCAGATCGCCAGCCCCGTACATGTTATATAAATATTGCTGGCAATTAAGTGTACTAACACACCTACCTATTGCATAATCACCAGGATTGTTGATGCCCAGCTGACTGCCGATATAACCGTATACTTGTACACTGCCATAAGTTTGGTCTCGTGTATCGGCCTCCCACATGGTTTCTTTTACGTTGTAAATACCCTGCGCTTCCCAAACAAATACCTGTGCATAGCCGTTATTGCTATATGCAGGGTTACCATTGATAGCCGGGTAACTCAATTTCATGCCTACTAAGTTCGTTACGTTAGCAACGGTATCCGCCATAGTGGTTAAACGGTGTATGCCAGCACCTGTTGTTTGTACTTTTTTAGCCCACATTAACGCATTAGCATATTGCGAATGATCATTTATTGGGTAGCCTGCCATAAAAAGACAAACCCTTGCTAGTATGCCTTGAGCTGTTGTTTTTGATACCCGACTAGATGCACCTGCTAATTCTGGATGATTAGGAAGATACAATACCGCTTCAGCTTCTGTCATATCTTTTATAATTTGTGCATATACCTCTTTTGATGGGGTCCGCGGAATACTTACATTATTAGGATCAGTGGATGGCGTGAGTTTTAGCGGGATATCACCAAAATTTTGCACCAATAAAAAATGATACCAAGCCCTTAAAAATTTAGCTTCGCCTACAATTTCATTTAAAGTAGTTGCATCAACATTTGTAGCATTTTTTTGATTGGCAATTAGCAGGTTAGCATTTTCAATACCTTTATAACATGCTACCCAATAAGCATTTAGCTTGGGATTGGTATAGTCAATATTATTGTGGAAAGAAAAAGCATTTCCAAGCACACCACCACTATAAGCGCCTTCCTCGGTACACCCTTGAGATTGTATCCCGATAAACTCGCCATACATGGCATTAGTAGCTAACGGAGAGTAAACCGCGGCTAATGCGCTTATCAGATCGGTTTTAGATTTATAAAACTCACTTACCTGCACAAAATCAGTTGGGCTCCTGTCCAATGCTTTGCTACAAGAACCTAATACTATTGGCAATGACAGCAATAATAAAAACAATGCTCTGGTTTGGACAGTGGTATATTTAATCGACTTTTTATACCAACTACCGAAAGATATAACTAATAAACTTTTCATATCAATTTCTTTAAATATTAAAATAAAATATTTGCTCCCATGGTAAGCGTTCTTGCCCTTGGGTAACCTGAATAATCAAATCCTGGAGTTAATGCACTATTGAATGTGCTGATCTCGGGATCTGGGCCTGAGTATTTTGTCCAGGTAAAAATGTTTTGTCCAGAAACATAGAACTTTAAGGTTTTTATACCGATCTTTTTCGATAAGTTATCAGAAAGACTGTAACCTAATTGTACGGTCTTTAATCTCAAATATGAGCCATCTTCTATGGTCCTACTCGAGTAATAACCTACAGGCCCTTGTCCACCTATCCTGAAATTTGTTGTATTTGTATTGGTAGGTGTCCATCGGTTAGTATAACTAGAAAACAAGTTTAAATATTGGTTATTACCATTGCCATTGCCATCAAACAAAATCCTGTTCGCATTCTGGATATCGTTACCGTAGCTGAATTGGAAAAATAAATTGAGATCGAAATTTTTGTATTTAAAGTTATTGCCAAATCCGCCGCTACCAACCGGTAAGCCCCTACCAATAACGGTTTGATCTGTAGCATTAATAACACCGTCGCCATTAAGATCCTTGTACTTAATATCTCCAGGCTGTATACCCGTTCTTGCAGTTCCGTTGGTTGGTACGTTATCTTTTAATATATAATGTGAACCTGAACCCGGAAGTACCGCAGAAGGATTAAAGCCCGGAAGGTAATTAAAATCGCTTGTTTGGTATAAACCATCAAAAACATAACCATACATTTGACCTAATGGCTGTCCTATTTTTGCGATATAAGACGGAGACGAAGCATATTGAAGATCAAAATAAGTAGCAGTCATCAATGCGTCCTGATTTTCTGCCAGAGCAAGTACTTTACTCTGGTTCCAGGATATATTAAAGTTAGCTGTCCAGGTAAAATCTTTGCTTTGTAGAACCGTACCATTCAAACTCAACTCTAAACCTTGATTTTGAACACTACCAACATTTTTATAAACAGTACTATAGCCTGATGTTGGCGGAAGTGCTGCGTTTAACAATAAATCATACGTTTTTTTTCTGTACACGTCAGCAGTAAAGCTAAGCCTGTTCTTAAAGAAAGAAAGATCGGTACCAATATTAACCTGTGATGTTGTTTCCCATTTTAAATTAGGATTGGCCATCGTAGTTGGTGAGGCCGAAGCGACAATTGTATTGTTAAAGACAGCCCCACTTAAATTAATTTTTACTGGTGTTAAAAAGGCATAATCGCTCAGTCTGTTATTTCCGGTTAAACCATAACTTATTCTCAGGCTTCCGTCGGAAAGAATTTTATTTCCTTTTAAAAATTGTTCGTCACTGAAACGCCATTTAAAGGCCCCTGATGGAAAATATGCCCATCTGTTCTCTGGCGTAAAGCGTGACGAGCCATCCGCGCGGTAGGTACCAGTAAAAAAGTATTTCTTTTTATAATCATAATTCACCCTCCCGGTGAACGAGTTCAAGGCCCAATCTGAATAGGAAGCTGTTACGCTTACAGGAGTGCCTTCATCTAATCCATTTACACCTAATGATGCATTGGGTAAATGATTGGCAGCCTCACCGTCGCTTGATGTACTACCCACTTGTTCTGATACAATACCGTTTACAGTAAGCGAATGCCCACCATTAAATGTTTTACTATAGGTGARCATGTTTTCGTTCACCCATGAATTACTTGCAGTATTTATGATTGACCCGTTTGGCCCGTTCGCTGACTGCCTTGGATTACCTTGGTTAGTAAGCGTATCATTAAACGCTATAATTTTTGTGCTGTTGGTTGATATGCCCCCGGTTACACGCAGGGTAAGCGATGGTAAAATACGATATTCGGCGTAAGCATTGGCAGCCAGAATATTGGCTGAACTTGTGCGTACCATATGTTGTTGGTTGATAACCGGATTTAAGAGCAAAGGATTAGATCCGTTGACGATTAATTGTGGGTCATATATATCGTTACTCAAGTCTTCGTTCACACTTCCCGACGCGCCAATCGGCGCCACAGGCCGGGCACCCCAAATGCCAAACATGGGTGCATACGCCGAGTTTCGGTTGGTGACGCTAGTGGAACTGGGCGAGCCACCACGGGTACCAAGATTGCTATAGTTGGCGTTGATACCAACTTTAAATTTATCGTTTATATTTTGGTCCAGTACAACACGGCCCTGTTTTCTGCTATACCCTGAGTTGATCATAATTCCATCCACATCAAACAAGTTTCCTGATATTGCATATTTGGTGTCTTTATTACCTCCACTTACAGAAAGATCATAATTATGGAAAGGGGCGGTAACGAACATTTGATCTTGCAGATCAATACCTGGTATGTTCTTGTAGCTATCAAGTGTAGCATATTTCAGGTAGGTCGAATCTGCAATAGTGCCGGGCCCTCTGACACCGGTAATAGGGTTTACATATAAGTTATTACTAAGCACATCTTTTTCCTTTTGGTACACAACGTAATCATAAGGACTAAGCAAATCCATTTTTTTTAACATTTTTTGCTGACCATAACTTATACCAAAGCTAATAACCGGGAGGCCGGCTTTGCCTTTTTTTGTAGTGATGATCACAACGCCATTGGCCCCCCTGGCTCCATAAATCGCGGTAGCAGAAGCATCCTTAAGTACATCCATCGATTCAATATCACTTGGGTTTAATGATCCCAGACTAGCATCTTCAATAGGAAAACCATCAATAACATATAAAGGAGAGCTGCTTTGAGAAATCGAATTATTGCCTCGAATAACAATATTGGGTACAGAACCTGGTTGACCATCAGGAGAACTAACAGCTACACCAGCAAGTCTTCCTTGAAGTGCGTCTGCAATATTGGCAACTGGCGCTTTTAACATATCATCAATAGGGGCACTAGATAGTGAACCCGTAACATCTTTCTTTTTAACGGTACCATATCCGGTTACCACAATCGACTCTAAGCTATTAAACGAAGGTGTTAAGGTAATTTGGACTGCCCCGGTAGTAGCTTTAACTTCCTCAGTATCGAATCCTATAAAAGATATGACAAGAATCGCGCTTTCATTTTTCACATCCATTGAAAAAAATCCGGCAACATCTGCCTTGACACCATTGCTAGTTCCTTTTTCCAGAATACTAGCACCAAACAATGGTTGACCAGAGAGATCTGTTATCTTTCCCGACACATGGTGTTTCTGCCCCTTAATATTTTTCAAATTATCTGGTGCGCTGTTTTCTTTAATTACAATTCTGTTATCATTAGATAATTTGAAATTAAAATTACTGCCTAAGGTCTGTTCCAATAATTTCGACACTTCGATTGCCCCCTTTTTCAATTTTACCTTTGGAATATTCGAAAACAACTCCTGTGGATAGATAAAACGATACTTAGTCTGTTTTTGGATAATATTAAAAACTTCGTCTACCGGTACAATTTTATCAGCATCAATCATCACTTTCTCTTGAGAAAATGAATTTTTAGTTGTGAAACTAAAAAGTGCTATACTTAATAAGAAAATGAATGTTCTCATAATAGTGGATAATATTCGTTTYCGAAATAACGAATGACCTTTGGTTAATTTAAATTTCATAATTTTGCATTGTGTTAGTTGAATATTTGGTTTAATTGATACACTTGTAAAGGGACGAAGTCGACGCACCGCTAAATGTTTGACTTCGTTCCCTTTTTTAGCTATTTTATTTCAAAATCATAGTTTTGCCTGTTATTTTATAATCTTTAATAATTCCATACCCTTTAATAGTTTCTAAAACTTCCTCTATCTTTTGATCTTTACCTATAATACCATTGAATCCGGTCTTTTTAAGTTCAGGGTTAGCAAACTGGACATCCAAATCATACCATCGAGATAGTACCTTCATTATCTCCTCTAAAGATTTTTTTCTGAAGCTAAAAATGCCTTCCTTCCAAGCTATCTCATCATAAACATCGATCGTACTAACAATTAAAGTTTTAGATTTTAGATCTAGATTTAATTGTTGATTTGGAATTAGTCTTTGCTTTTTATTCTGGGCACTTACATCTACTTTGCCCTTAACCAATGTTGTATAAACATTGGCTTCATCTTTATATGCTTTAATGTTAAATTCCGTACCTACAACTTCTACCTCTTGCGATTTATTAAAAACTTTGAACCTAGCACCTTTATGTGCTGTACTTGGAGAAACCTCAAAATATGCTTCACCATATACGAGTTCCACTTGACGTAGTTCTCCTTCAACGAAAGCAACAGGAAATTTTAATTTGGTTTCAGAATTCAACCATACTTGTGTCCCATCCGATAATTTAATGGAGAATTGTCCTCCCCTGGGTATGGTTAGGTAGTTGTATGCAATTTTCGTTGGGTCTTTTTCAGTATCCTGGTAAACAATGTCCTTACCGTTGCTAGTTGCGTTTTGTCTATGAAAAGTTTTTCCTTTTTTTAATACGACTACAGAACCGTCTTCTAAAGTTAATGTTGCTTTGTCGGTTCCAGCTTCAATATTAGCATTTACTAGGGTTGGAGTGGCATCTATAGGCTTGGTAAATAAATTAGATCTAAAGAGATAGGTTGTTGTTAATATTCCAACTACAATGGCTGCAGCTGCATACTTGAACCAAYGATTCCGCATAGAAAACACTTTAGACTCCTTTTTTTCAACGACTTGCATCAAAGGGTTTTCTAGCCTGGAAATAATTTTATTCCAAGCTTTATCCTTATCAACATAATCGGCAAATGATATTTGTCTGGATTTTTTATAAAGGAACAACAAGTCCTTAAACAGAACTTCATTTCCAGGCGCTTCATTTAACCAATTCTTTAATTCGTCAAATTCAGCTTCACTTAGTTCTTTGGTGGTATATAAAGAAATAAGTTTTAGAATATGGGCGTTTATTTTACTCATTGATTTTTGATCTTTCCTTATATATAACTAAAGATCAAAAATGGGTGACAAAAAATTTACTTTTTTTTAAACCAACATTAACATTACGATTATATTAAGTTTATAACGGAGTTGTTTTAAGGCTCTTGCATAATGTGTTTTTACTGTATTAACAGAAATATCAAGGTGTAGTGCAACCTCTTTATATTTCATATTTCGTAACACAATGGCTTTAAAAACTTCTTTGCTCTTTTCGGGCAAGGACTCTACTTGTTCAAATAGTTTCTTTTTTTCTTCCTCTAAAGTGGCAAAATCCAACTGATCCTCCTCCACTAAATTATTGACAAAATCTTCGATATCGTTAAATTGATGCCTGGATTCCTTTTTAACAACCTGTAGGGTATTGTTCTTTACAGACTTAAACAGGTAGGGTCCTATGAGATTATCGATTTTCAAGTATAACTTTTCATCCCAAAACTTCACAAATAAATCCTGAACAATATCTTCGGCCAACTCAAACGAATCACAAAATTTTAAACTATAGGTGCATAACGGCATATAATACCTATCAAATAATTGCTTGTATCCAATAGGATCATTTCCTTTAAGTTTTTCAAGAATTTGTATGTCGTTTAAATTCATAAACAGCTTAGGGTAAAAGTGTTTTTTGCATTTATGTTTGGTTATTTTATGTCAAATATATTATTTTATCACATGTAATTTATATTTCGTTGAAACCGGTGATACCTTTAAATACCCTAACTTTTTTTCACCTTGGGAATAGATACTCAACATCTTGAGATTAGCTGACCTTGTGTTGCAATCAAGTTAATTTTAAGCGAAAGAACACGTTTAAACAGAGTAGTTTGCATACAGGCGTATACCGCTTTGCTGAGTCTTAAAAACATTTAAAACAGGCCGAATGACCATCTTTAAACTAAATGGACGATCACCTTAGAGCGAAACATTAGGCCGGCTGTCTCACCCTGCCATAGCTTGTCGTTTAACCTGTTTACCGCAGGACTGGGCACCAGACACCTCTTGATCCGGGACAACCTGATCTACGGGCTACCCAACACTGTTTGTACTCAAAAACGGAAAGATATATTCTTCTACTGTGCCCAAGCTTGGGACAGAGGAGGGAAAGAAAGCATTCAGCCAGCCCATACTGAATACTACCACAAAATAAAAACGGGCCGCTGCAAAAATCCAGCGGCCCATTTTTATCAATCGCCTATACAAATTATAGCTCCCTAGACAAATCAGAAAGCATTGACTCCATCCGACCAAGAACATCTTGACCTACAACTGATTTATACGTGTTAAACCGATCGAAAGGCATCAGATGACATGATTTAACATCTACATTTTTGAGATAGTTACATCATCTATATCGGTAGCACAAAAACTACCCGATGCGGCCAATCCCAGATAAATTGTACTGTTAAGGGATGTGAATTGATAATCATAGTATTTGGTCCATGTAATTTTATCACTGGAATAATATGAAGTAACCAAATTACCTACCCGAACAAGTTTTAGCCACATTGGTGATACCAAACTGGTAACCGGCCTGTAGCTGGAATTTCCTGCATCCGAAGTTCTGTATTTGGCAAATACACCACGTGTATCCAGGGAGCTCAGACATACATAGGCGCTATTTGAAGATAGTGTATTCCTGATCATTATACCGCCTAAATAGTTGTAGTTGGTTGACACCGATTTCACTCTTGCTACAATTTGTCCGTTTCCTGTTAAAGTTTGATAAAGAAAAGGAAAATTATCGGTGGGGTCTCCCAGGCCAGAAGCAAAACTTTTAATTTTGAAATCGTTTGTAGCAGCTGTGTAGCAAATGTTACCCGGGTTTATATTAGTCCCAATATTGGCTAAAGTCCAATCTAAAAGTATATCACACGACTTATTTTCATCAAAATCAATATTTATAGTCGGTACACCGTTGCTATAAGTATACCCATAATTACTTTGAGCATTCTCGCCATTTTTCAATACCAGTGCAACTTCCAGGGTATATGGACCATTGATGTTTTTTAATTCACTCACAGGCATAGTTACCGTGAAACTGTTGCCTGCACCGGGTTTTACTGACCATGCAACCCGATCATAACCTTCGCTCGGGGTAGCATGTGGGTCTTGATAGACATTTATATCAGTTACCTCCATATCACTTGCGTAAGTACCTGAAACAGTAAGGTTACCACTACTATAGACAGCACGGATACTGGTAAGGCCACTATTGTGTCCATTATAATAGGTATTGCCCGGAGCATCGGCAAATGCCTGACAATTGTTTAAGATAGAACTGCCTGCACGGTTGATAAATGTGGGTTTACGTCCTAAGGTATAATTCCCATCCGCCATAAGATTCGTTCCCAGTTTCGGATTATTGTTCTCTGTATTTGTCTGATGGCTATGTGGCAAATTCAATGCATGCCCCAACTCATGCATCATACCTCCAAACCAACTGATGAAATCATCGCTTAACGGCCCGGTACTTGGCCCTAAATATTTGAGATCGAACTGCGGGTAATCTAATGCATAACAGGTCCGTCCTGTGCCATAAAAAGGAACACCAGGGCTTTTAGAGGTTGGTATAGCGGTGATTATCAAAGTGTGCGAACTTGTAATAAGCGTTGGGTTTTCGGTCTTAAAAGCGTTTACTTCAACTCCTTCGATGGAATTACCTGAAGGGTACGAACTCAAAGGATGCTGGCCACGTACCAATAGTATCTGAACATTCTGGGGATTTGCAGTTTCTGTTAATAACCCAAATGTTTTTGGACCATAGCCATTGGATACCATATTTTCCTTATAAAAATTCTGTCCCCATAGCAATACTGCGCTTAATCTCTTTTTATAAGTACTGTCAAGCGGCACGTCCGTTGGTAAAAAATATATAATGTTTACATTATACGGGTGATCTGAAGAGTAATTTACTCCATTATAAACGTTGGTGTACTTTTTTTGGTCTGCCGTCTTTTCGGGCTTTGAGGATGAGCCTTGATCCGTGGGAAGACCTGTGCTGTCAGTTTTTTTACAGGAAAAGCTGAATAGAACACAGCACAGGACAATTG
>NZ_JBFTRT010000065.1:0-13434 GCF_056399685.1 Pedobacter sp. 01N416 | reverse complement strand
GCCACCACCTGCTCCATTACTATCCTCAGTTTCTTCAACTGGCATATAACTGGCATTTGTAGCCGTAAATAACAACTCGAAGTTGCTTTTGCTAGATGAGGGCATTCTGGCTTTCATCTGATCGGTTAGCTGGATACCACTTGCCGAAGCCATAGCTGCCGGATCGATAATATTTTCAAATTGTATGGCTCCTGAAGTTTTTTTCTGCTGTGCATCTGCAATTGATGCGATTGATAAAACTCCCAGTAAAGCGAAGATTATTTTTTTCATTACGATTTTGTTTTGTTTGTTAGATACGAAAGCCTTAAAAAGGTTTAACAAAGATATTGTAGTTTGTAATGTAAAACGTGTTAAATTGTGTTAAAATCAACTGCTGAATTGGCTGAGCAAGCTGTTTAAAGGCAGATGTAATTTATTTTTTACAATAGAGCTTGTTTTTGAAAAGCAATTGCAATGGTTCTTTGGTTGCGGTAGTCCTGCCCTCTGCTTAATCCCGATTGAACATACTCTCTAATTTAAAATTGATCTTTAAATCGGGATAACGCTGACGGTCAGGTTTATTTTACACAAAACAGTGGTTCTTTCAAAAGAAAACCTCGCAGGTTTTTGAAACCTGCGAGGTTTAAACTAATATTCTGTACTTTCCAGCCAGCCATTACACAATACATCGGCGATGTGCATGGTCTTGATGGGGAGGTTATTTTTATCGATATAACCTTGAAGATGCAAAAGGCAAGACAAATCGGTCGAAATTATGTAATCTGCCTGTTGTGCCAGCGCATGATTAACTTTCTGCTCGGCCATTGCAGATGATATAGCGTCAAATTTAACCGCAAATGTTCCGCCGAAACCACAGCACATATCGGTATCTTCCATTTCGATCATTTCTAAGCCGTGTACTTTAGAAAGCAACTGGCGGGGTTCATCTTTGATTTTGCACTCACGCAATGCGCTACACGAATCGTGGTAAACAGCTTTTCCTTCCAACTCAGCGCCGAAATAATCTCTTTTGGCTATGTTTACCAGAAAATCAGAAAGCTCCCATATATTAGATTGCAAACTCCGACATTTGTTGTGCACAATGGTATTGGTAAACAGATCGTTAAATCCACCTTTCACCATGCCTACACACGATGCTGATGGCGCTACAACATAGGTGTTTTCGGTAAAATCGTTTAAGAATTTTGTACCCACTTCTTTAGCCTCATCCCAATAACCCGCATTGTATGCAGGTTGCCCACAACAGGTTTGTTTTGAATTGTAGGTTACATCACATCCCGATTTTTCTAATAATCTCAAAGTATTAAAAGCGGTTTCAGGATAGAGCTGATCTACAAAACAAGGCACAAATAATTCTACTTTCATAATATTCTTAACGACTGCAAACTTACAATTTTAGCGATTCTTTATGTTCGTTTTTTCTTAGAAGTACTAAAAGAACTAATCCAACAATAAAAAATGATGCCAAAGCGATAATTGAGTAGCGAATATTTCCGGTTAAATCTTCAATGTAGGCAAAACTGAAAAGGCCAATTACAATCGCCAATTTCTCCGTTACATCGTAAAAGCTGAAGAATGAAGTGCTATCTTTTGTATCAACCGGTAAATATTTAGAATAGGTAGAGCGCGATAAAGATTGGATTCCGCCCATAATTAAGCCTACAATTGCGGCCAATGAGTAAAATTGATACTCGCCAGTGATGTAATAACCAAAAACACAACAGCCTATCCATACTACAACTACCATAATTAACACATTTATATTCCCTATTTTTTTAGCTAAATACGACATGAGCATGGCGCCGGGGATAGCAACAAGCTGAATGATCAATATCACTGCAATCAATTTTGCCGTTCCTAATTTTAATGTTTTTTCAGCGAAACCAGCAGCAGCAAGCATAATGGTTTGTACACCCATAGAGTAGAAAAAGAAAGAAACTAAAAATCCTTTTAAAACCCTCATTTGTTTAACCTGCGCCCAAACTTTCGATAGTTCGCTAAAGCCATCTTTAAGGATATTCGTTTTTATTTTATCGTGCTGAGGTGTTCCGTTCGGAAGTGCTGAAAAAGGAATCTGAGAGAAACCGATCCACCACACGCCAACCAATAAAAATGATAACCTTGGTGGAAATGAAGCATCAGTAATACCAAACCATTCCGGTTTTAACACAAATAGAAAACAAATCAGTTGGAGTAAAACCGAGCCGATGTACCCATACGAAAAACCTTGTGCACTCACACGATCCTGATGTTCTTCGGTTGCGATTTCTGGCAAATAAGAGTTGCTGAATAATACCCCGCCGATATAACCCATTGCTGCTAATGCAAACAAAATGATACTCATTTCGAGCGTATCTAGCTTAAAGAAATATAAACCGATGCAGGCCGCCCCACCTACATAGGTAAAGAATTTCATAAAAGACTTTTTATTCCCTCTTCTATCCGCAATGGATGAAAGCATTGGCAAAGCAAAAGCCATAATCAAATAAGCAAGCGATAAGGCATAATTGGAAAGCGAGGTATTTACAAAGGTCCGGCCAAAGAAATCCACTTTATCACCATGTTCTTTAGTGGTGGTAATAATGGTATAATAAGCTGGAAAAATAGTAGAAGTGATGACTAAGTTATAGGCAGAGTTTGCCCAATCGAAAAATGCCCACGAACGGATGGTTTTCTTATTGTTTTTTGTTATCATTTGTTTTTTCGCTTCGCGGAAGATTACATTGATTGTTTGATTGTACAGATTAAATAGTTCATTACAAAACTAATATTTTATTGGTAACTTGATTGGCATTTTTCTCACATCTCACATCTCACATCTCACATCTCACATCTCACATCTCACATCTCACATCTCACATCTCACATCTCACATCTCACATCTCACATCTCACATCTCACATCTAAAGATAATATTTCTTCCCATCTGTTTTAATCTTACCGGCATCTAATAATTCTCTAATGGCATCAATTCTTTCAGCTTCGGCTCCATTTTTAATATTTACAACCAGATCATCAAGACTTAAAGGCTGTTGTTGCAGTAAAGAAACGATCTCAAATTCAATCTCCTCTTCCATCTGACTCTGATTTTCAGCTCTTTTTTCAGCCAAACAAACATCGCATACCCCACATTTTGTAGCATGCTGTTCGTCGAAATAATGAAGCAGTTGAATACTCCTGCATAAATTTGATGAAGCATAAGCTACCACTGCGTTAATCTGTTTGTGTAGGATTTCCTTTCTCAGTTCGAGGTATTTCACGTCCAGATCGAAATGGTCCATATCTACTCTCGGCCTAATGTATTGCAATTGCGGCTGATCGGTTTGCTGAGTATAAGTAAGTAACTCGATGGCCTGCAATTTGTTAAGCAGTGCGATAATTTCTTTATACGACAATCCTGTTTTCTTGGCTAAATCGGCTTCATTAATCTTAACAAAACCGTCGAAAGCACCTCCATGCGAACGCAGAATGGTTTTTATAATGCCATCGTAAGCTTTGTTTTCAATCTGAAAACGGTAAATGTCTTCATGACTGGCAATAAACATCATTCTCGATGGTAGAAAAACACTTTCAGATAAGGTGAGGTAGCCATCGTGTTCTAAAAACTTCAAAGCAGAAATTGTTTTTAAAACACTAATATTAAACCGTTTACAGAAATCAGCTATATCAAAAGTAAAAGTTAAACCTTCGCCTGCACCAAATGCCAATTGAAAATAATTACCGAGGTAGTGATAGGTTTTTCTGATCTCATCTGGAGTGGGAAAACTATCGAGATACCTGGATTCTAAGCCTAAAACATCAGATTGATTAGCTAGAAGAACCGCGTAACTTCGTTTTTCGTCACGTCCTGCCCTGCCAGCTTCCTGGTAGTAAGCTTCTAAACTTTCGGGTAAATCTAAATGCACCACAAAACGAACGTCTGCCTTATCAATTCCCATCCCGAAAGCATTTGTGGCCACCATAATTCGGGTTTTGTTATTTTTCCACTCTTCTTGTTTTAAGAAACGTACATCCCGTTCTAATCCTGCATGGTAAAAATCGGCTTTAATCTGATTCCTATTGATAAAATTAGCAACCTCAGCAGTTTCCCTGCGGTTACGTACATAAACTAAACCTGTACCCTTTACCTTTTGGCAAATATCGATCAGCTTTTTATATTTGTCTTCATTGCCGAAAACCACATAACTTAAATTATCCCTGGCAAAACTTTTAACAAAAACCTGTGGGTCTTTCATTTCAAGCTTCTCTACAATATCTYTCCGAACAAATTCAGTAGCGGTTGCGGTAAGTGCCAAAACCGGAACATCTGGAAGGATTTCGCGAAGTTTGGCAATCTGTTGGTATGGTGGACGAAAATCGTACCCCCACTGCGATATACAATGCGCTTCATCTACAGCTATTAAATTTACGTTCATGTACGAAATGCGAACCCGTACTAAATCAGACAATAGACGCTCTGGAGATAAATAGAGGAATTTTATTTTTCCGTAAATACAGTTATCCAGCAAGATATCGATTTCGCGTTTACCCATGCCTGCATAAATGGCAATGGCTTCAATCCCTTTCGATTTCAGGTTTTCTACCTGATCCTTCATCAAGGCAATTAAGGGCGAAACGACAATACAAATCCCCTCTTTAACCAAAGCAGGAACCTGAAAACAGATCGATTTACCCCCACCTGTAGGCAATAATGCTAAACTATCCTTTCCCTCTAAAACCGAAGAAATAATATCTTCCTGTAAAGGCCTAAAAGCTTGATGTCCCCAATATTTTTGTAAAATCTCTATTGCTGTCATAAATCGGCAGTACCAAAACTATAAAAAAGCTGTTGATATTGCTAAATTGCGCCACAATTAATCAAAAATTTGATGAAACATCTCTATTTCCTATCCGCTCTTTCCCTATTATTTTTTAGTTCAAACGCCCAAGAGAAAAAATGGGATATTGAAAAATACCAGGGCACCACAAAAAACTTCACTTTAAATACTGATGAAGGTACCTGGATGAACCTTGATGTAAGTGCTGATGGACAGGAAATTGCCTTTGATTTACTTGGCGACATTTACGTGATGCCAATTAGCGGAGGAGTAGCAAAACTAGTTAGTGGTGGCATTGCCTGGGACGTTCAACCCCGTTTTAGTCCTAACGGAAAATACATTTCTTACACCAGCGATAAAAGCGGTGGAGATAATATATGGATTATGAACCGTGATGGTTCTGACAAAAAACAGGTTACCAAAGAAAATTTCAGACTGTTGAACAATGCTACTTGGATGCCAAATAGCGAATACATAATTGCAAGAAAACACTTTACTGCTGGTCGTTCCTTAGGTGCCGGCGAAATGTGGATGTATAGTATAAACGGTGGAGATGGCGTGCAGTTAACCAAACGTAAAAATGATCAGCAAGATGCGGGCGAACCTAACGTTTCGCCAGATGGCAAATATGTTTACTTTAGTGAAGATGTAAGTCCTGGTCCTAATTTTGAATATAGTAAAGATCCTAACGGGACTATCTATGCGATCCGTCAACTGGATTTAACAACAGGAAAATTAACTACTTTAATTAATGAACAAGGTGGTGCCTGTCGCCCGCAAGTTTCTCCGGATGGAAATTTAATAGCTTTTGTAAAGCGCGTAAGGTTAAAATCTACTTTATATGTTCAGAACCTGAAGACTGGCGAAGAATGGCCGGTTAATGAAGATTTATCCCATGACCAGCAGGAAACCTGGGCTATTTTTGGCGTTTATCCAAATTTTGCTTGGACTCCAGATAGCAAAAGCATTGTTTTCTATGCAAAAGGAAAAATCAGAAAAACAGAAATTGGTACACTGATCAACAGCACTATTCCTTTTCAGGCGAATACGATTCAAACTGTACAAAAAGCATTACATTTTGAACAGCAGGTTTTCAGCAATGAATTTTCAGCCAAAATGTTAAGACAATTAACCACTTCGCCCGATGGAAAAATAATTGTTTTTAATGCCGCAGGATACTTATACAAACAAGAATTACCAGCAGGAACACCAGAAAGGTTAACCAACGGATTGGATTTCGAATTTGAACCTGCTTTTAGTCCCGATGGAAAATATGTTGTTTATACCACCTGGAGCGATGAATTACGTGGGGCAATAAAGCGTACGGATGTAAAATCGGGAAAAACCATTATGCTAACTGATGAAAAAGGTTTTTATTATTCTCCTCAATACTCAACAAAAGGCGATAAAATCGTTTTCAGAAAAGGAAGTGGTAACGATGTTTTAGGTTATAACTATGGTCGCGGAACAGGTATTTTCATGATGCCAGCCAATGGTGGTGCTAAAACTTTGATTTTAGATAATGGAATCCGTCCACAGTTTAATAATACCGATACACGCATTTATTTCCAGAGTTATACAGATGGCAAAAAAGCATTAAAAAGTATCGATTTAAACGGGGCGAACGAAAGAACACACTTTACTTCTCAATATGCAAATCAGTTTGTTATCAGTCCGGATAATAAGTGGGTGGCATTTAACGAATTGTTTAACGTTTACATCACACCAATGATCAATATTGGTACTGCACAGGATGCATCGGCGGGTAATAAAGCCATTCCGGTTACAAAAGTGACTACCGATGGTGGAACATATATTCAATGGAGCGCCGATAGTAAAAGCTTACATTGGACGTTGGGGCCGAAATATTTTACCGTTGATGTAAATAATGCTTTCAACTTTGATGGAACTACACCTAAAACCGAAGCATCTTCTATCGACATCAATTTAGTTTTAAAATCCGATATCCCTACCGGAATAGTGGCGTTGAAAGGTGCAAGGATTATCTCGATGAAAGGTGACGAAGTTATTGAAAATGGAACCATTATTACCGATGGAAATAAAATTACTGCAATAGGAAAAGCAGATGCAGTAAGCATTCCGGCCAACGCCAAAGTAATTGATGTTAATGGCAAAACCATTATGCCAGGCATTGTTGATGTTCATGCCCATTTGCGTACCAGTCCTGATGGAATAACACCACAGAGCGATTGGAGTTATATGGCCAATCTGGCTTTTGGTGTAACCACTTCACACGATCCATCGAGCAATACCGAAATGGTTTTTAGCCAAGGCGAAATGCTTAAGGCCGGCAGAATGGTTGGCCCGAGAGTTTATTCAACCGGTGGTATTTTATATGGTGCTGATGGCGATTTCAAAGTGGTGATTAATAGTTTAGATGATGCTTTGGCTAATCTGCGCAGGTTAAAAGCAGTTGGTGCATTTTCAGTAAAATCGTATAATCAACCGMGTAGAGAGCAACGTCAGCAGATTTTAGAAGCAGCCCGACAGTTAAATATGGAAGTTGTACCTGAAGGTGGCTCTACTTTTTTCACCAACATGAATATGGTTGCCGATGGGCATACCGGGATAGAACATAGTATTCCTGTTATACCGGTTTATAAAGATGTGACCACGCTTTGGAACAACACCGATGTAGCTTATACACCTACTCTAATTGTAGCTTACGGCGGTCAATGGGGCGAAAATTACTGGTACGACAGAACCAATGTTTGGGAAAATGAAAAATTAATGACTTACACCCCCCGCTCGATTATAGATGCGAGAGCAAGACGAAGAACGACTTCTGAATACAGTGATTATAACCATATCGATATTGCTAAGGCTGCTAAACAAATTGCAGATGGTGGTACAAAGATTAATCTTGGTGCACACGGACAAATCCAAGGTTTAGGTGCACACTGGGAGCTTTGGATGTTTGTTCAGGGAGGTTTTACGCCAATGCAAGCCATCAGGGCTGCAACCTTAAACGGTGCAAGTTATTTGGGCATGAACAAAGAAATCGGATCGCTAGAAGTTGGAAAACTAGCTGACATGGTGATTATGGACGCCAATCCTTTAGATGATATCCGCAATTCGGAGAAAATTAAATATGTAATGATCAATGGTCGACTTTACGATAGTGCTACCTTAAATGAAGTAGGAACCAGAGAGAAACTTAGAGGTAAATTATGGTTCGAGAATATCAGAGGAAATGGCTATATTATTCCAAACGGAGAATCAGAAACCTGGACTTTTACTGTTCCGCATTGTGATTAAACTATAAAATTTTGAGCCATGTAAAGGGTGCGATTAAATCCTCTTTACATGGTAAATTAAATCAACATGAAACCGAATAAACTCTATAATACCGCCTCTGTTGTATTCTTAGTGCTCAGTGCGCTCGTTTTTTCATACAACGGATATTACATTTTGGGTATCCAAACTGTAAACTTATTCCTGGCGCTAATTGCAATGGCTTACATTACGTCTTTTATAGCGGTGATGAAAGACCGGAAATYGATCATTTCCTGGTTACTGTTAATCTTAAATTCAATTATATTAATCTGCATCATCTATTTCCTGACGCATTTTAAAATGAAGATGTAGTAGCCTATGCTTTAATTTATGATTTGTTCTTACAGTTCTTTCTAAACTTTTTTTTATAAGCGGTCGTCACCCTGAATTCATTTCAGGGTCTTAATAGCTAGAAAGATGCTGAAATAAATTCAGCATGACGATCGAATTAGGCAAACCAGCTAAAAAAAGCAGTATAGCTCAGGTACAATAAAATATAAGCTTACGTTTGTTGGAAACGAGCCTAAGCAAAATTTACAAAACCAACAAGCCGTATTCTCGAAGCGTGTTGATCGGTTTAGAATACCAGAACAACTCAAAGTTTTCCATCTCATTTTCAAAATCTGCTTTAACCTCCTGAAATGTAAAGACTTTTTCATTGGAGATCGAGATTTTATTTAAAATAGTGCTCAGCCAAGCGCCTTCGTTTTTGTTGGTTTGTACTGTAAAGGTTTCTTTTTTATCGTGAAAAGTTAATGATGCCATTTCCCAGGTATTACCCTTTTTCGATTTGGTAAAATACTCGGCGGAGGGCTTTCCTCCTATCCAAACTACTTTTGCGGTAGGTTTCGTATTAAACTGATCTTCATCATTTAAAGCTCTCTCAATAAAATCTGAAGGAATTTTCGTCCTAGGAATTTTAAAATCAAACCAATCCTGCAGTTCATAATCAAAACAGATACCATGCATAAAATTGAAGAGTGACTTTTTCAACCCGAAACTGAATTTATTATGGTCAATGCCCGTTTTATCGGTATAATTGATATCGTTATTGGCAAAAGTGCCAATCACTTCAGTGTCTTTCACCACACCAAACTTTTCCGGGTACATGCCTACCGGACTATGTGCCGTCATGGCAAACTGGTGCCAAAAGCCTGACTGTAATATCCCAACCTCAAACAACTGACGTACCATCTCTAAACTGTCGATCGTTTCCTGTACTGTTTGTGTGGGGTAACCATACATTAAATAAGCATGCACCATAATTCCAGCTTCGGAAAAATTACGCGTAACCTTAGCCACTTGTTCTACCGTTACACCTTTATCGATCAGCTTTAACAAACGGTCGGATGCCACCTCTAATCCACCCGAAACGGCAATACAACCCGAAGCCTTTAACAATAAACATAGATCTTGAGTAAAGCTTTTTTCAAAACGGATGTTCGTCCACCAGGTAACCGCTAACTTTCTTCTGATGATTTCCAAAGCTACCTCACGCATAAGCGCAGGTGGTGCAGCCTCATCAACAAAGTGAAAGCCATTTTGCCCGGTTTTTTCATATAAATCTTCAATCCGATCTACAATCAATTTAGCAGCAACCGGTTCGTAAACTTTAATATAATCAAGCGAAATATCGCAGAACGTGCATTTGCCCCAATAACAACCATGGGCCATCGTGAGTTTGTTCCAGCGCCCATCACTCCACATACGGTGCATCGGGTTTACGATTTCAATTACTGAAATATACTTATCTAATAACAATCCAGCATAATCTGGTGTACCAACATCAGCCTGCTTATAATCATTTCTGAAGGCATCGTTACGGTAAACCACCATGCCGTTTTCTAGCAGAAAAGTCCTTTTATAAAAATGGGCTTCAGCCGGAATAGGATGAGTAATATTTTGATATAAGAGTTCAATTGGTAATTCGCCGTCATCTAAGGTAATGTAATCGAAGAATTCAAAAACCCTTGCATCCGATAATGATCTTAATTCTGTATTCGGGAAACCACCGCCCATAGAAATTTTGATTTCCGGATGATTGGCCTTGACCCATTGTGCACAACGGAAAGCACTATACAAATTGCCCGGAAAAGGAACAGAAATCAAGAACAATTTAGGCTGAACAGTTTCAATTTTCTCTTTTAAAACCGAAATCAGGATCTCATCTATGTAGGTTGGCTTTTTATACAAAGCATCGTAAAGTTCATCAAAGGAATTAGCACTTCTGCCTAAACGTTCTGCATAACGGCTAAAACCAAAATTTTCATCAACACGCTCTACTATGTAATCAGATATATCTTCAAGATAAAGTGTAGCCAAATGTTTCGCTTTATCTTGCGTACCCATTGCGCCAAAAGCCCAATCTAACTCTTCTAAAGCTGCAAAACGCGAAGCTTGGGGCAGAAAATCATCACTACAGATCTGCAAGGCCAAAGTTGGATTCTTACCCTGTAGAAAAGCAATTACCGCATCGATGGTTTTTAAATATTCGTCTTGCAATGCAAAAATACGTTTAGCATTATCGCTTTTTGGATTTTCATTATCAACGCATAAACTTCGCTCAGTGTGATTGAACAGATCTTGCAATCCTTTTTTAGAGAACAGCTGTAAAATAACTTCAATACCTAAATCGGCCTGTGTAGCGCTGATATTTTTAGTATTCAGAAAACCTTTTATATACGCCGTTGCTGGATATGGGGTATTCAGTTGGGTAAATGGCGGCGTAATGGCAAATATTTCGGTTTTCAAAGGGAATTGTTTTTTCAGCAAAAGTACGGGAATTTTAAGGATTATCGCTAAATGCATGAAGAAACGACTTTACGATTAGAAAATCGTAAACTGTTTTTTAAAAGTCTAATGCACTACAATACCCAATCAAGTTGGGATGACGGATTTATCGGGATATACAACTATCTTAAACTAAAACACCAATCTAAACGTTTTAACCCTACATCAACACGTTTTCTACCTGAATGAAAGTTTTTTGTTTTTACATCCTGATGGTCTGTGTGCAAATCAGCTTTGCACAAAAAACATTTGTATTCCCCAAAATTAAAACACAAGGCGCTTCTATTGAACAGTTTACCCCCTCAAACTGGATCGTTATCGATCGGGTTTATGGCGACTTAAACAATGATGCTTCAGATGATTTAGCAGTAGTTTTTGAGTTTAACAGATCAATTGATGAAACCCGTGTTTATGGAGACAACAATACAGATATCATTAAAGAAACCCAGAAACCAAGAATATTGGCTATATTTTTTAAAGATAAATCAACAGGTAATTACAGTTTATCTACCCAAAACAACGATTTCATTTTACGTTCAGAAGAAGGTGGTAAATTGGGCGATCCGCTACAACAGATTGCCATTAAAGACCAACAACTCTACCTCCGTTTCCAGGGTGGTTCCGAATGGCGTTGGGAACTGGGCTATACCTTTAAATTTGAAAATAAGGACTGGTTTTTAACAAGCGCGATCAATCTTTATTTTAACCAGAACAGTGGCGATATGACCGAAAGGGTGTATGATTTTAAAACCCGCGAATTATTTACCACTGTTGGTAATCTGCACCGAAGGGATATTGCAAACCGAAAAACAAGTGAGGTTTTATATTTTTCGCAGCTCAGAACGTTCAAAACCTTTAAAAAGCCCTGGGCATGGGAAATTATGCCGAATGTTTATTTGTAGATCCAAACCTACCAGGTTTTCGAAACCTGATAGATTTGATTGTGTTATTTTTCTTTCCAGGAAGCCGTCACTTTGTTAAATAAACCTGATAGAACGGAAAGCCCGGAGCGAAGTATGAGTGAGGACTTGAAGGGATAGCAGGACTGCACTATCCGAAGAGCGCCTACCAAACATTTCCAAAACAATATTGACTACCTTAGTCACCTGAGGATATAAGTAGCGCTATTTACAAACCTATAACGTTTAATCCAGGGTATTTTTGTTTTCATCTGTCTTATTGAGGGCTACGCCGCTTAAAAACATGAGAGACTTAGATAGACCCTGGACCCGATGAAAAATCTGGACAGGGTGACGGATATTACAAATTCTGCGCAATTACAAAACCGCTTGCCCAGGCCCATTGAAAATTATAGCCGCCAAGCCAACCTGTAACATCTAAACATTCGCCACCAAAAAACAGGTTCGTGCGTAAAAAGGATATTTTCTTCGAACGAAATCTCATCATTGCTTACTTCGCAAAAAACAGAATTTCCCGAAAGCTGCGCAAACCATTCTTCATCCTTACCAGTTATGGTCAAAGGAACCAAAGCGGGGGCCGTTTCAATTATTTTTAGATCGTGTTTTCTCGCAAAACGTAAGGCGAAATCTGTAGCACCCATTTTTGGGATGGGTAAACCTCCAGTGGTAATCACCAACTTTTCCGCAGTTAAAACTACGGTTTTACCATTTTTTTCATAAATTACTTTAAAGCCTTCTGGCAATAATTCAATATCCTTTACATCTGCGTTACACCTAATTTCTTGCCCGAAATCTTCGCAAACGGATGTAAAAACCTCAACAACATGTTTCGCATTTTTATCATCAGGAAATAATTGGCCTAAAGTTTTTTCTTTGCCTGTAATGCCATAAGTTTCAAAAAAGCCAATGGTATCGTCAACTGTCCACTGCGTGAAAGCAGATTTGATAAAATGTGGGTTTGCTGATATAAACTGCTCAGCTGATGCAAATTGATTCGTATAATTACAGCGGCCTCCACCCGAAATTAAAATTTTGGCACCGGGTTTGTCATTTTTTTCGAGCACAATTACTTTCTTGCCCAGATAGCCTGCCTGCACCGCACACATCAATCCGCAGGCACCTGCACCAATAATTATTGCATCAGCATTCATCAATAAAATTTATTATGGTTACTTTTGCACAAAAGTAGCATTATTTTCAAGCGCATGGCAAAACAGATTAGCGAATTAAAATTAGGTATTTTAGGTGGCGGACAATTGGGCAGAATGCTCATTCAACAAGCAATCAATTACAATGTAACCACATTAGTTTTAGACCCAGATCCTGATGCCCCTTGCAAACACATCTCTAATTACTTCGAAAATGGCTCAATTACCGATTTTGACACCGTTTACGCTTTTGGAAAGAAAGCCGATATCATTACCATTGAAATTGAAAAGGTAAATATCGACGCACTTGAGCAGCTTGAAAAAGAAGGCAAAAAGGTATTTCCACAATCTAGGGTGATCCGTTTAATTCAAGATAAAGGTGTACAAAAACAGTTTTTTAAAGAAAACGATATCCCAACCTCTCCTTTCCAGATTGTAAATACGAAGGAAGATATGGAGAAC
>NZ_JBFTRT010000064.1:0-15313 GCF_056399685.1 Pedobacter sp. 01N416 | reverse complement strand
AGCTCCTCTTTTGAGATTTTATTGCCATTTAAAAAATAGGTGGTGGTTTCGTTAACTATAGCCGCATTGCCTGTTACGTGTTGGGTTCCATCTTTAGCAGCTGAAGTTTTGGCTGTTGATTTTAAAAAATAAAACATCGCAACGCCGTTTTTCCTGGGCATTGGTAAAGACTCGAAATCAGCATCTTTTTTAGCCACAATTTTTATATCAACCATTTTATGGTCTGGATTTATGGTATCGGTAAAATTAAAATGCTGTACAAAGGTTCTGCCTTTAAAATTTCTATCGGTTTTAATATCCATCATTTTCACTTTACCTTTTAAAGTTTTTAAAGCCTCATCGGTTAATTGGTATGAAGAATCCACACCATCGCCCATACTTTTAAAGATAAAGGTCATTCTAGTGGCTGTATCCGGCACTTTCAATGTGTCAATTAGTATTCTCTTTTTTACCTTAGTTTTTGAAACCTTTTTTGACTGTACATTAACCTGAGCAGTTTTATCGGGCAAAACATGTTTTCCCTTACTGCCTTTTTCATCAACCAAACTCCTGGATTAAACCAGTAGAAAACCACACAGATCTCCGCCAGAATAATATCTAAAGTATGCCATTCTTCTACATGCACACGTTCATGTTCGAGAATATTGTTTAAATCTTGCTTTTTATGCAGGCGCGGATTGATATAAATGGTCTGCCAAAAACTAAATGGACTTACCTCATCGTTTAAAATCCTCACCTTATAATCATCTAAATGATCGGGTGAAGAATTTTTATGCATTCTATAAAGCGAAATAAACTGCACGAGTAATCTTAAGGCCATTAATAAAACACCAGTATAAAAAAGCACCGTAAGTCCTTGCCAAAATACCGAAACGGCATCTTGTTTTACAAATTCACTTACCTGCTGGTTAAATTGTGGCACAAAGGCAGATACAGCTTTCTGTCCGGCAAAAAACTCCGTGAGATTTATAAATGGATAGGCAGAAGAAAAGACAATTCCAAACAGCAGAAACATCCTGTTAATGGAGTAGAAAGTTAGTCTTCGCAACACTAGATAATAGGTTGCCGAAAACAAGATCAGCACCAGATTAATTTTCAATAAAATGATAAAGAAATGTGGCATGGCATTTACTTTTCAGGGTTCTCAATTAAATTTATAATCTCTTTAAGTTCCTCCGCACTTATTTTTTTATCCTTTGCAAAAAAAGCTACCAGTTCTTTATAAGAGCTTTGGAAATAATTATTTACAAAACCACTCATAAAGCGCTTTTTATATTCTATTTCCTTAACTTTTGCACTATAGCGGTTGGCATTGGCAAAACGTTCGCTCATCAGATAGCCCTTGCGTTCTAAATTCTTGATGGTAGATGCCAGTGTAGTATATGGTGGTTTCGGATCGGGAAGTACATCCATAAAATCTTTGATAAAGCCCTTACCTATCTGCCAAACAGCCAGCATGGCTTCCTCTTCCTGTAATGTTAATTTTTCCATTATTACGAATATATCGTAAATATACGAAAACATCCTAAAAGGAAAAAGACTTTAACAAAACGCTAACATTTAACGCTTTATT
The DNA here is from genome assembly GCF_056399685.1 of Pedobacter sp. 01N416. Lineage (NCBI taxonomy): Bacteria > Pseudomonadati > Bacteroidota > Sphingobacteriia > Sphingobacteriales > Sphingobacteriaceae > Pedobacter > Pedobacter sp. 01N416. The sequence goes on along the minus strand of NZ_JBFTRT010000064.1, from coordinate 13,740 downwards.
AAAGTCTTTTTGGTTCATTGGCCATTAGTTCATTGGTCAATGTTTTAATCGGTTAACTGCCTCAAACGTCAATTTAACTTAATCGACTTGAGACTCTGGACTCCGAACTACCCTATCTACTTCCCGCTTCTTTTTTCAGCTTGTAATAAGGTTTCCTGAATGATTTTTCTCATTTGAACAGCTGCATCCAGTAATTTTGGATTACCATCAAAGTCGCCATAAATGGTTACGTGTTTTGACTTCTTTTTATAGTTGAAAGTTATATCATAACGCGGTACCAGTCTGGATTTATCGCTTTTTTTACCAATGGTATCTGGAAAATTCCAAAGGCCGATTTCGTTTGCCTTTCTATGCATGTATAACACATCATTGCTCTTTAAAAAGAACTTTTTGGTAACTACTGAGTCTTTATTATTTACGTACTGATAAATGCCGGTCTTTGAATCGTATGTGTTTTCCAAAGTATCTTTTAAACCATAACTATACTGCATTGACACAAAATCATCCTTGCGGAAAGGCGCATTCTGTATAATCGGTTTATAATAGATGTAACAATAAATGATCATCGGAACGATAATGGTAATGGCTAAGAATATTTTTTTTCCTCTACTTGACACTTGATGTTGAATTATTGAGTGAATATTTAATTATTGAATGAGAGAATTGTTGAATGATTGAATGAATTATTGAATGAGACAATAGGACTCAAGACTACCGACTTTAAACTTACGACTCCTTAAGCTCCCCTTCCCACTTACTTACCACTGCTGTTGCAATGCTATTTCCAACAACATTAGTTGCAGAACGGCCCATATCCAATAAAGGATCGATACCGATTAACAAAGCTAATCCCGCTTCCGGAATATTAAAGCTCGCGATGGTGCCGGCAATTACCACTAATGATGCTCTTGGTACACCAGCAATTCCTTTACTGGTTAACATGAGGATTAAAAGCATAGAAATTTGCTGCTCGAAACCTAAATGGATGCCATAGGCCTGTGCAATAAATAAGGAAGCAAAGGTCATGTACATCATCGAACCATCCAGGTTAAACGAATAACCCAATGGCAGTACAAAACTTACAATTTTATCTTTACAGCCGAAACGCTCTAACAGCATCATTGTTTTTGGATAAGCCGCTTCGCTACTTGCTGTACTGAAAGCCAAGAGCGCAGGCTCTTTCATATCGTTTACCAAACGGAAAATACGTTTCTTCAGTACCAAAAATCCTAAGAAAATTAAAACTGCCCATAGTATGGCTAATCCCAGATAGAATYCGCCTATAAATATGGCATAGGTATTAAGTACATTCAAACCTTGTTTGGCCACAATGGCTGTCATGGCTCCAAAAACAGCCAATGGTGCAAAATTCATTACATAACCTGTCATTTTTAAGATTACGTGCGCAATGGCGTCAAATGCTTTGATTACAACCTGGCCTAAATCGCCAATTGCAGCTGTTGCTACACCAAAGAATAAAGAGAATACAACAATCTGCAAAATTTCGTTGGTAGACATCGATTCGGCAATACTTTTTGGAAAAACGTGCGCGATAAAATCTTTTACACTCATTGATGCTTTCTGGATACCGGTATTTACCAATTGATCGGGCAATGATAATTTCATATGTCTTCCGGGTTCGAATAAGTTTACTAAAATCATACCCAGTACCAGCGACATTAACGACATGGCCAAAAACCAGCCCAATGTTTTACCGCCAATTCTACCCACGGCCTTAATGTCGCCTACTTTGGCTACACCAACCACTAAGGTTGTAAATACCAATGGCGCAACAATCATTTTAATCAGGCGAAGAAAAATATCGCTCAATAACGTAAAGTATTCTAATTTTTTCTCCCTAATGTCTTCGTTTTCTTTTTTGATTTTAGCGTTTACTTTTCTTTCGGCCTTAAGTTGTGTATAGCCAATACTGGTGGTATCGGTAGTTTTGGCAATGCTTACCTCTATACTTTTAACTTTCGCATCGGCGGTGAGTATTTTCTGGTTATAGACATCGATTGAATTGACATTTAAAATATAGCCCAATGCAATACCCGCAATCAGCGCTAAGAAAATGAAAAGCGTGAGTTTGTTTTTTTTCATGAATATAAAAAGTTTGTGGCACTCTTAATTTGGTAAAACTACGATATTTACGGCGTGTAACAAATTTTGATAACAGGTGACATTAAAAAATATATTATTTTTGATTTCTGGTGTAACAAAAAATGTACATCATCATCTAAAACGCAACTATAAACCCCTAAATGGAACAAAAAGACAAGTTATTTAAAGAGATCTTCGATTCAAATTCCAAAAAGATATTCCATTTATGTTATGGTTATACTGGCGATACCGACGCTGCAAACGATCTTCTACAGGAAACTTTTTTAAAGGTTTGGCAAAATCTGGATAAGTTCAGAAACAAATCTTTAATTTCTACGTGGATTTATAGAATTGCCGTGAATACTTGTTTAACTTATTTGAGATCAGAAAAAAGACAGGCGAAAGACGAATTAACAGATAACATTATAGAAAATAAAATAGAGGAATTTTCAGAGAAAAATGAACAGGTTGCCCTACTTTATAAATGTATATCCAAGCTCGAAGAGAATGACCGTTTAATTATTACAATGGTACTTGATGAATTACCATACCACGAAATTGCCGACATATCTGGAATAAGCGAAGGCAACTTGAGGGTAAAAATTCACCGCATTAAACAAAAATTAACAGAACTATATAGCCAGTATGCAAGCGTTTGATCAAATACAGGAGTTGTGGCAAAAGCACGAGGTAGAAGTTAAGGTTTCTGCTGATGAAATGCTGCAACAAGCGAAGAAAGAAGTAAATGGATTAAAGCTAAAATCTGCTTTGAACATTTTGGGGATGCTGGCATCCTTTATTGCCATTGCTGCATTATGGATATTTTTTCACTTCGAATCGTGGACTACACACGTAGGAATCAGCATCACCATTATCGCCATTGGCGTATATACCTTAATTCTGTACCGCGATTACAGGTTAATTTCTAAAACCGATTTTACCGCTCACCCGCACGAATACTTAAACAACCTAAAAACCTATCAATTAAACCGTTATAAACTTTACAACTCTTTATATTGGTTTTATATGATTGCACTTTCCTTGGGCATCATATTTTATTTTGTAGAAATTCTTGCACACTTTAACACTGTTCAAAAAGTTTTAGCTGTAGGCTTAACTGCAATATGGATGTTATTTTGCTCAACAGTATTAAGAAAGGCTGTGATGAGCAGGGAAAAAGAACGTATAGCTTTATTGATCGAGAAATTTGAGCGCATTAGCGGACAGATTTCTACTCCCGAATAATTTTAGGCACGGTTTTTTCACTGTAAAAACCAACACATGAAACCATCATGATTTACCATTTAACAACGGAATAACTAAATCATGATAGCTTCACCAGCGTTGAAACTAAAATTACACAGGTGAAAAGACATATTATATCCCTTTTATTTTTGCTGGCACTGCCATGTACTTTTGCTTTTAAACAAGATTTTTCCGAGCCTATTCAATTAAATTGGGAAACGCATTTTAAAGGAAAAGCCGATATGCGCTCGCCATTTTTTGCACTGACTGCCATGACATGGAAATATAGTTACGAAAGTACCGTTTACCGTAATCGCGTTGCCATTAAGCTTAAAAATGATGTGAGCATTGATAAAACGAGATCGTGGGTTAAGTGGGATAAAATTAAAGATCCTGAAATTAGGGCAAGTCTTTTACACCACGAACAAGGACACGCAGATATTCATTATATTTTACTATTGGAGGCCGAAAGGGTATTAAAAAACCGAAACTATGCTGTAAGCAACTATAAAGCCCAAATATCTRAACTCGCCAATCAGATCAGTAATTATTTCGACACCATGCAACGTAACTATGATGAAGAAACCGAGCACGGCAGCAACCATAAAATGCAGGCCCGGTGGGATGACATTATTCAGGATAAGATTGAAGAATCGAGGACTGCTATGGCCGAATTACAAAAATAGTTTTGGAATAAAAATAATAGSACCAACCGTTACCGCCAGAAATGCAGCCACCAAAACCGCAGCAGCAGCCAAATCTTTTACTACTTTAATTTTGGGGTGATAGTTTGGAGAAACCACATCGGCCAGTTTTTCGAGAGCAGAATTTAAAATTTCGGCCACAAAAACAGCCGAAATAACAGATAAAATGGCAATCCATTCTGAACCGGAAATTTTCAGGTAAAAGGATAAACCAATGGCAACGATCGCTGCAAACAAATGAACTCTTCCATTATGATCGTTAATGAAGAACAGTTTTAGTCCGTTAAAAGCATATTTAAAGCTCTTGATCCGATCAATGATAGAAAATTTTTCGTTGTCCATTGTTTTTAAATTACGTGATAGATCCTGAAACAAGTTCAGGATGACGATCCTTCAAAGTATGATCCCTCTCCTTACGCTCCACGCGCTACGCCTTTCACCTTTAGTCTTTTAGCTTTTAGCTTTCCCCTCCTCAGGCTTCACCTCGCTTGTAGAAAAACCATTTCCACTTAATTTATATTGATAGGTCTTGGTAATCGTTTTAGTACTATCTGCGCTGTCTTTTACCGGAAAAGAACGGAACAGGTCGCCGTTTTTAATAAAAAAATTATCGTTACCGGTATAACCTTTCTTTTGACTGGTGCTTAAAGAAGGGAAACTGATWTTATTGAAATCGCCACGCGTGTATTCAAAAACATTTAAATCCGAAACTGTTTTTTTGCTTAAGAGCTGAATATACAATTCAGGATTTCCATCATTGTCTAAATCCATATTCCAGGCATCAATCACAATACCTTTACGATCTACGGCGGCCGACCTGTAATTATTACGCACAGAATCAGACATAAGAATCTGATACCCCCCAATAGAGTCAACCCCTTTTCCCCAGCTTACAATTTCGAAATTCAATCCAGGTCTCACTTCTATATCTTTATAAAAACGGAAGGGGTTTTTCTGCACTTTTTCAGTTTCTGTCTTAATTTCTTTAGGTTTTTCTTCTGTGCATGCAAAACAAAACAGCATCCCTGTTATTAACAAGAGATGCTGTAATGTATATTTCTGTAATTTCATTCTATTTAGGACGTTTTAGTTGCCCCAAATTAAGTATTTTAGCCTTTTAAAGCAACATTTTATTTCTTTGCATCTGTTTTAATTTCGGGTGCTCCGTTATTTAAAACCGTTTCTGTGGTTACACTTCTTCTGCCACTTGGTGCAATAACAATGGTTTTTAATACTCTTTTTTCGCCTTGTGGTACTGTAATTTTAATTGGCGCAGTGTACAAGAATGCATTTTCCGATGGACGAGATAAATCAATCGAATAATAAATTTTAGCTCCGGTTACAGGTGCTTTTAAATCAATTGTAAATTCTCCGCCTGTTAAGGGTTTATCGCTCTGACCAATTGGTGTAGGTACCCAGAAATTAACATTCATTTTATCTAAACGGGCCAAATGAGCTGGTAAACGTTCTTCAGAAAAATTCTTTAAATCTTTACGTTCAACCGGCGACCACGCAATTTCAGATAAAGCCAATAAACGTGGGAAAGCGTGATTTTCTGCTTTTGCTGTGGTTTTAATATACTCAGACCACATATTAGCCTGTACACCTTTAATATATTTTCTTTCGTCGGCAGTTAACACTTTCGGAATCGGATCGTAAGCATAAATCTTTTGGTAAGGGGCAAATCCGCCAATGGTTACCGGCTCATCAGGAGAGTTAGATTGTTTATGGTCGATATATAGGCCCATCGATCCTGGGGTCATAATTACATCGTGTTTTTGTTGTGCAGCTGCAATTCCGCCATCTTCGCCTCTCCAGCTCATTACGGTTGCATTAGGCGCCAAACCGCCTTCTAAAATCTCATCCCAACCAATGATCGAGCGTCCTTTTCCGTTTACATGTTTTTCTATCGTTTGGATGAAATAGCTCTGTAATTCATGCTCATCTTTCAAACCTTTCTCTTTCATGAGGTTCTGGCAGAAGGTTGATTCTTTCCAATAGGTTTTAGGCGCTTCATCGCCTCCAATATGGATGTATTTAGAAGGGAAAATAGCGATAACCTCGTCTAAGATATTTTCAAGAAAAGTAAAGGTATTTTGCGAAGGCACAAAAATATCGTCAAAAACACCCCAGGTTTGTTGTACCTGTTTACCTTTTCTGCTACCCGCCCATGGTGTTTTATCGCTGATAAAAGTATCACGGTCAGGAAAACAGCTTAATTCAGGATAAGCAGCAATTGCAGCAGAAGCATGGCCTGGCAATTCGATTTCCGGAATTACCGTAATGTATTTCGTAGCCGCATATCTCACAATTTCTTTAGCTTCTTCTTGGGTATAATAACCTTTAACCGGTGTAAGATAATTTCCATTACCAGGATAATTACCAATAATAGATCCATTACGTGAAGAACCGATTTCTACCAGTTTTGGGTATTTTTTAATCTCTAATCTCCAGCCCTGATCGTCAGTTAAATGCCAGTGGAAAGTATTGATTTTGTAATAAGCCAACTGATCGATGTATTTTTTGATAAAAGAGATCGGGAAGAAATGACGGCTTACATCCAACATCGTTCCGCGGTAAGCAAAACGTGGATAATCGTTAATATCAACTGCCGGGATGGTAATTTTATCAGCCACTTTATCTGGCATCATCTGCATAGCAGATTGAACCGCATAAAAAAGGCCTGCACCTTTTCCTGTTAAAATAATTTGTTTAGGGGTAACTTTAATGGTGTAACCTTCAGCTGGCAATTGATCTGCTCCAACAGACGTTAAAACAATTGCTTTTTGGTTAGGTTGGGTAATTTTAGTTTCACGTAAGGCAAAACCTGCCTTGGTAACGATAAAAGCGTTTAATAAATCAGCCATCTTTGCGCCGTCGATGCTTTGATTTACTAAAACCGTGGTTTTATCTAAAATGAAATTTCCGTTTGCCCTGGTAATGGTTACAGGTGCAGGTATGATACCCAGATTAGGATCACTCTGCGCAAATGCACTCGTGCTGATTAATACTCCAATAAAAATCGATAATGCTTTGTTCATGTTGTGTTTTTGATTTTATAGATTTATTTGATTGTTTGAACCAAGATAGAGATAATGGCCAGATTCCGAATCTCACATTCTTGTTACAATTGAGATCAACCGTTTGACTGCACTGCATAATGCATATAAATCTAAGCAATATTTATTAAAACGTTTTTCCAATGTTTCTAATAAACTATTATAACGGAAACCTTAGTCTTTTTTTGGAAATCAAGTACAGAAGCGCTTGGGTTACGATAGTCCCGCTCCCGCTTCTGCCAATTTGATCCCGATGTAAAGTCGGGAGGCATCCCGCTTTGATCGGGTTTAAGTAGCACAGCCAGTGGAACTATTTAGGGTTGCAAAGTGCATAACAATTATGAGGTAGACACCACGTTGTTCTACCCTCAATAGTAGCAGAAACCTAAGTCTTTAAACCTGATTGTAATGGAAAGCACGCAATCCCGATTTTTCATCGGGAGCGGACTTGAAATGTAAAGCAGGACTAACAATAAAAAGAACTACTGCATTTGCTTTCCAAAAAAAAGAGAAATTGTAAGACCCGTGAAACAAGATCAAACTTGATAAATCTCTCCATTCCACTACGTYTCAGTCAAGATGACGACATCAACAAAAAAAGAGAAACCATTACTGATTTCTCTTTTTAAAATTATATTAAAATATTTTACGCTTCTACAGGATGTTCCTTAGCAGCCAAGTACCTTTCGGCATCGAGCGCGGCCATACATCCAGAACCTGCAGCAGTTACTGCCTGTCTGTAATACATATCCTGCACATCGCCACAGGCAAAAACGCCTTCGATATTGGTTAAAGTAGAACCTGGTTTGGTAGCTAAATAACCTGTTTCATCCATATCCAACTGGCCTTTAAAAATATCAGTATTTGGCTTGTGACCGATAGCCACAAAGAAACCTTCTACAGCGATATCAGATTCGACACCAGTTTTGTTATTTAAAACTTTAACTGCAGTTACATTTTTACCATTACCTAAAATCTCCTGCGTTTCGGTATTGTAATGCACCACAATATTCGGTGTAGCTAAAACGCGGCTCACCATTGCTTTAGAAGCTCTGAATTCGTCTCTCCGCACCAATAAATGAACGGTTTTACACAATTTGGCTAAATATGTTGCTTCTTCGGCAGCAGTATCTCCAGCACCTACAATGGCAACATCTTGTCCTTTAAAGAAGAAACCATCGCACACGGCACAGGCCGAAACTCCAAAACCATTGTATTGTTGCTCGCTTGGTAAACCCAGCCATTTTGCTGTAGCGCCTGTAGCAATAATTACGGTATCAGCTGTAATGGTTTTAATTTCATCAACCACTACTTTATGTGGCGTTGAAGAGAAATCAACCGAACTTACATAACCAAAACGGATATCGGTACCAAAACGCTCTGCCTGTTTGCGGAAATCTTCCATCATTTCTGGCCCCATGATTCCTTGCGGGTAACCTGGAAAATTTTCTACATCTGTTGTTTGCGTAAGCTGCCCACCGGCTTGCATGCCGGTATACATAATCGGTTTTAAATCAGCTCTGGCAGCATAAATTGCAGCAGTATAACCTGCAGGACCTGAACCTATAATTAAACACTGAACGTGTTCGTTTTCTTGTGACATTATATTGTGTGTTTGAAATTCATTAATCGTAGCGCAAATTTAACGCTTTAAATATTTGTTGGCAAGTGCACATTGTCAACATAGTTTACTTATTAACATCATAAGCCAAGCGGAAAGCGCATGGCGTTTGGCGTTTAAAGCCCGGGCGCATTAAGGTGCCTCACTCGTGGTGTCGGATGTTTCCATCTGACACTGACTCCATATATGCCTGATGATTTTTCACCTGTCGGATGGTAACATCTAACAGCACAATAAACTCCAATTCAGGTATACTTTAAAGTCAGATGGCAACATCTTACAGCACAAAAAATCACCTCCTTTTATTCTCTCTGATCAACCGAATTACATTGCCTCCCAAAATTTTCTTGATATCGTTTTCCGAATATCCATTTTTAATCAGCTCATCAGTAATTTTAGGATAATCTGCTACGCTGTTCATACCTAAAGGAAAAGATTCGGCGCCATCAAAATCCGCGCCCAGTCCCACATGGTCTATACCGATTAATTTCACAACATGACTAATATGTTTAACTAAAAGTGCAATTGGTGGTCGTGTGGCATCGGCATCAGCCAGATGATTGAAAATCAACGTATCAATAGCATTGCTTCTACCATATTTAGCAGTCAATGTTTTAAGCTCGCTATCATATTTTGCAAAGAATTCTTTTTGCTTTGTATTGAAGGTAGCATCTAAAAAGCCACTGTAGAAATTAATGCAAACTACACCCCCATTTTTACCTACAGCTTTAATCTGATCATCTTTTAAATTTCGTGGAACCGGATTTAGAGCGTAAGCACAGCTATGGGAAACAATTACGGGTTTAACAGATGCAGCAATGGCATCATAAAATGTTTTTTCGCCTACGTGCGATAAATCAACCATTACGCCGAGTTTGTTCAAACGTTTAACTACTTGTTTTCCGAATTTGTTTAAGCCCGCGTTTTCGGGTTTCACTTTACTCGAAGTTTCTTCGGCTGCCGAACTCGACCATGAGGTGCTGTTGTTCCAGGTTAAGGTGAGGTAAGCCATTCCGCGCTTTGCCAGGCTATCGATATAATCTAAACGGTTTTCGATCATATGCCCGCCTTCTACCCCTATCATCGCAGCCAATTTTTGTTGTTTAACCGCTTGTTCGAGATCTTTAGCGCTTGTTACCAGTTTAATTTTATCGGGGTATCGTTTAATTAAACTATAAAGTGAATCTATTTCTTGGTTAGCTACAGCATACCCACCCGTTTCATCACACCAGATAGAAAAAAACTGAACATCTAAGCCACCTTGTTTGGCCCTCGCTAAATCGAAATTCCCTTTAGACTGAAGTTTCCCAATATCGATGCCCGATTTGATCTGATTGAACAGTATATCTCCATGGGTATCGACTACAATCGCATTTTGATGAATTTTATCTGAATTTTGGGCAAAGAGATTGATCTGCAACAGTGTAAGGACAAGAAAAAGATAAAGATTTTTCATGCGCTAAATATAATATTAATTGTTCTTACCAGTACAGACACTCGAGTTCCCATCAATTTTTTTCACCACTAAGAAACAAAGGCACTTTTATGTTAAAAACCAAGGCGTGCTTGGATGGTAAAACAAGTCCATCGGTTGTCAGATGGTAACATCTGACAACACATTAAAAACTAAGGTGCCTCAGGTGATAAAAAAATGATGTAATATTAACTGTCAGACGGTAACATCTGACAGCACATCGAAACCCTAAGTTTGTATAATCCCAACATTAAATTTCTTTGTAATCGGCGATTGGTTGGCAGCCTCAATCCCCATCGAAATAACTTTTCTGGTTTCTAACGGGTCGATAATACCATCTACCCAAAGCCGGGATGCGGCATAATAAGGTGTGGTTTGGCTATCGTATCTGTCGGTGATTTCTTTTAACAACTCTGCCTCTTTTTCTGGCGTAATTACCTCTCCCTTTGCTTTTAAAGAGGCTTCCTGAATCTGAAGTAAAGTTTTTGCAGCCTGTGAACCGCCCATTACCGCAATTTTAGCCGTTGGCCAGGCATAAATCAATCTAGGGTCGTAAGCCTTGCCGCACATAGCATAGTTGCCTGCACCGTAAGAATTACCCAATACTATTGTAAATTTTGGTACCACAGAATTGGCAACAGCATTAACCATTTTAGCGCCATCTTTAATAATACCACCATGTTCTGATCGGCTGCCTACCATAAAGCCAGTAACATCTTGCAAAAACACCAACGGGATTTTCTTCTGGTTACAGTTCATAATAAAACGGGTAGCTTTATCGGCACTATCAGAATAAATTACACCGCCAAACTGCATCTCTCCTTTTTTCGACTTCACCACTTTACGCTGATTGGCCACAATACCTACTGCCCAGCCATCAATACGACCTAAACCACAAACAATGCTTTGTCCGTAGCCTTTTTTATACTCTTCAAATTCAGATTGATCAACCAAACGGTTGATAATATCCATTATTTCGTAAGGTTTATCTCTGTTTTCGGGTAAAATGCCATACAGCTCTTCTTCATTTTCTTTTGGTTTTGCCGGTTTAATCCTATCAAAGCCTGCGTTTTGAGGTGTCCCCAACATACTCATGATGTTCCTGATGCTATCTAAGCAGGCCTGATCATTGGGATGTTTATAATCGGTAACACCCGATATTTCGCAATGAGTTGTGGCTCCACCCATTACGAAACATCCTTCCAAAATGTTCTTTATCAGGAAAAATCTCATCCTGCATCGGGAGATATACACCAGCGCTATCAACCAGGTATATCACTGGTAAGCGGTTCTCCATAGCAATTTCCTGCGCACGGAGGTTCTTTTTTGCGGTCATGGGGAACCAGGCACCAGCTTTTACTGTGGCATCGTTGGCCACAATCATACATTGTCTTCCGCTTACATAGCCAATACCGCACACTACTCCTGCCGAAGGACAGCCACCTTGCTCTGCATACATACCGTCAGCTGTAAAAGCACCAACTTCTAAGAAGCTGGTATCTTTATCAATTAAATAGGCAATCCGCTCGCGGGCCAATAGCTTTCCCTTTTCTTTTTGTTTGGCAGCATTTTTTTCACCGCCACCCAAATATATTTTTTGAGTCTGGTTTTCAGTTCGTATACCAACTGTTTATTTACATCCTCATTTTTATTGAATTCGATATTCATGGTGGCAATTTAAATTTAATTTTAGAAAAACAATATTGACCAAAACGGTTTCTGGTCTACTGGTGGCTTAACCGCAAAGTGTGCTAAGTTTTTCAACCACCAAGTACACAAAGAAAAAACAACGCAAACGTAAGAATTTGTGCTTCGGTTATAATAAAATTCCTTATGAAAACTTTGCGTCCTTCGGGGTTAATGTGAAAGATATCCGTTTAAAATGATATTTTTGGGTAAATCCGAAAAATGGAACTAACCATCAATATTCCTGCGCTATTGTTTCCTGCCATCAGCTTAATTATGCTGGCTTATACCAACCGTTTTCTGGCTTTGGCAAGTTTAGTGAGAAGTTTAAAATCGAAATATGAGGATGGCGATAAAAATGCAGCTCTTCATAAACAGATCGAAAACCTGCGTTATCGCTTAAGACTGATCAAAAACATGCAGGCTTTTGGTGTACTTAGCTTTGCCAGTTGCCTTTTTTGTATGTTTTTTATTTATTTGGAGTGGAATACCGTTGCCGAAATTCTTTTTGCCCTGAGTTTGATATTTTTTATGATCTCGCTCATTATCTCGTTAATTGAAATCCAGATCAGTACAAAAGCCCTGGAGCTGGAATTGAGCAGTTTAGAAGAACTCGATAATCCATCAATTGTAAGTAGGTTTAAAAAGAAATTTGATAAAGATTGATATGCAACCATCTGTTAATACGCCAGAAGAATATTTAAACAGCCTCCCTGAAGAAAGGAAAGCGCCTGTTTCGAAATTGAGAGATACTATTTTAGAGAATCTGCCAGCTGGTTTCGAAGAACAGATTACCTATGGTATGCTGGGATATGTTATTCCACTCAGGCTTTATCCTGCAGGTTACCACTGTACACCAGAACAGGCTTTACCTTTTATCAACATTGGTTCGCAAAAGAATTTTATTGTTATGCACCACTTAGGATTGTATGCTTTTACTGATTTACTGGAATGGTTTCAGACAGAATATCCTAAACACGCTAAATATAAACTCGATATGGGCAAAGGTTGCGTCCGTTTTAAAAAGCCTGATGATATTCCATACGCATTAATTGCCGGGCTCATCAGAAAGGTTACACCTGCAGAATGGATTGAACAATATGAAAAAGTATATAAACGTAAAGGCTAATTTTGATAAACTACGCCATCAATCTTAAGCTTTTTAAACTTTTCGGCCCAGCCTTTACCTTTTATGTATTTTACCTGCGATGGGTATCCTTTTAAATTTGGATGATAAATCGGATCAAATGAAAAAGTCATTTCGGTATCCGATTTTTGAATAACAGTGACTTCGTTATCATTTTCATCCTTTTCTCCTGTTGTAAAAAATTTATCGCCTATTTTTGCGTTAAAATCAGCTCTGGTATAAGTTTTCAAAGGACTATCGGGATAGCCCTCAATCAATTTATTCTGCTCGTCGATCCTTAAATAAACTGTACTCACTGCATCGCCTCCTACCAAAGAATAAAACTTGTAAAAAAGCTTTTTATTGATGCGAACAGTATCCTTGATTTCGGTATAAGATTGAGCGTTCATGTACCATAAATTGCCAATCTGCATCGGCAAAAACGAATCGGCTGCCAAATTTTGATCTTTATTCATTTGGCAGGATAGGATAAACAGACTAATTAAAATAAAACTTAAAGATTTCCAGTTTACGATCATGAGGCATTTGTTTTTCTTATTTAACGTTAAAGATAAACAATGCGCTACATTGTAAGCTATTAATTCACAAAATGATACAAGAAAACAACCTCACCACTAAAGGCAGGTTTCTTTTGATCTTCAATTTCCATTTCGATAGCCATATTTACTTTGGTTACGCCTCGGAGATTAATAATAGAAGCC
>NZ_JBFTRT010000063.1:0-16250 GCF_056399685.1 Pedobacter sp. 01N416 | reverse complement strand
GCGTTATCCTGATTGAGGTTACACCATCTTTTGAAATAGTAGCATATGGAAGAAAATTAATTGCAGTTGACTCATTGTCATTCCCTTTTTTTTCTGGTTTTGGCTCAATGGGCGATGGTGGTGCTAAAAGAACCAACTTTTTAAGTTTGTCGCCATTAGTATTGCTCGGAGGTGGGGGAGATATTTTTGGTGCATACTGTATATTATCTCCTGTAATTTCTATTGCGCCATTTTTACCTTTTTCTTTTCCGTATTTCTTGATCGCTTCTGCCTGGTTAAGGTATTTTACTGATTTTGTGTTGCTTACGCCATAAAAAGTGCTGTTGTCTTCTACAGGTTCTCCGTTAATAACAATATATCTCTTCTCGAACTTTACTGCCTTGTTAGTTTTACCGCTATACTCATTCTTTGGATAAAAAGAAGTTTGTTCATCAAACTTTACCACAGGTGGCGGAAATTTAATTTGATCTTTTTTTACAAGGGGAGGTTGTAAAGTGAAAGCTACCTTTTTTCCTGTAATTTCTATTGCGCCAAATTGTCCTTTAGTTTTGCCATATTTTTCAGTTGCCTCCGCTGGCTTTAAAAATTTGATCTCGGTAGCGTCTGCAGCACCATAAAATTTGTTTTTATCCGCTATTTCCTTTCCATTAATAATGATGAGCCTTTTCTCTAAAGAAACATAATTGTTTTTTCCATCTCTTTTATAAGGTGGAAAATACGTTTTACTAATTGCAGGTGGGGGTAATAAAGCTTTATCTTGTTTTATATGTTGGCTTTTTAATTTTTGGTTATCGCTTAGCTCAATTTTTCTCAAATCTCCATATTTTACTGTAGCTAGCGTTTTTTTAAGTTGTATTGCAATGTTGATCGCAGTATCAATTTTCGAAAATTCTTTTGTTCCTTTAAAATAATTTCCTTCTCTAATATTTACACCACTTGGTATTAAACTCCAATCCAATTCTAAGAGGCTTTGTCCGGTCTTAGTATTGTGTAAATAAACGGCAAACATATCTCTAGTATTTGCCTCAACATTTACATTTTTTTCTGAGTTCGGGATTGGTTTTAGATTCGTAACAACTAATTCACCTTTTGTTAGTATTTCCCTAATTATTGTGCTATCCAATTGATCAATTTTCCCAGATGAATTCTCTGGCAGCAAGTCCACAAATCCGTAATCTTTTGTAAAGGCCATGGTTGAAATGCATAGTATTCCTGCAGTAATGGGCAGTACCAGTAGCAGCTTGAGCCTTGCCCAATGTGCCGATTTCTTTTGATTTAGCATGTTAATTCGCTTTTTTAATATTGATGAACTGAATATTTGGTTAGTTAGGGTTAGGTTTTGGATACCCGTTGAATTTTGAATCAAAAACATCGCATAATGATATTTTTCTACATCGCATTTCGTTGTTTCTTCATCGGCCAGGTACTCATGGATTAACTTGATATCTTTTTTAACGAGATAAACGATTGGGTTAAACCAGTTGATGATCTGGATGATTTCGAATAACAGCACATCCAGACTATGTTTTTGTTTAATGTGTACCAGCTCGTGTTTGAGTATGGTGTTTTTTTCCGCTAATTGCGGATCTAAAAAGAGGAGGTTGAAGAATGAAAAAGCTATTTTGGAATCCTTTAAATCAATTAGTGTCACTCCATTATCCAATTTAACAGAAGGTAGTTTACGCATGCTGATAATTTTGGATAAATTAAAAAGCATTTTAAGTAGAAATGCAATGGTTGCCAGACTATAAATCGCAATAATCGCATTGTCCATAGTGAAGATACTGGGTTGATAAGTTTCCAGTGGCAGGTTTTGAGTCATCATTACCTGGCTAACAACCGTTTCGGTAGTGGGTGCTATCGCAATCTGTTCGATTACAGGTGCTTTTAAGAAACCCAGCTGAAAAAATGGAAGAAGGAAAGCCAGTATTGAGCCAACAATCAAATAACTTCTATTTAAGCCATAAAAGGTTTCCTTGTGGAGGAATAATCTATAAAAGCCATAAAATAAGGCGAAATATAGATTTGCTTCGAGTAAATAATATAACCAGCTCATTACTTATCTTTTTTAAGTTTCTCTGCCAATTGGATAATTTCATTGAGTTCTTCAGTACTCATACTTTTTTCTTTCACCAGGAAAGAAACCAGACTCTCGTAAGAGTTTTCGAAATAGTTGCTCATTACCTTATCTAATGCAAAGCGTTTATAATCAGTTTCTTTTATAATGGGGAAGTAGATATGCGTATTGCCGATAGCTTTATGATCAACAAAGCCTTTAGTTTCTAAAACCCTAATTACGGTCGAAACCGTGTTGTAAGCAGGTTTGGGTTCGTTCATTTTTTCGATAACGTCTTTTACTAAGGCTTCACCCATCTCCCAAAGGATGAGCATAATCTGTTCTTCTGCTTTTGTGAGTTCTTTTATCATCGCAACTATTTTTATAGTTTGGTTAATTGAAGTTACGACTATAAAAATAGTTTTCAAACTATTTTTATAGTTTTATTTGTAATCATTTGATAAACAGCTAAATAATTTTGTTTTAAGGCATATATCCCCTTTAGACACTTCACCGTTTTTTGTGATAAAACATGCGTTTAAGTGAATGTTATTTGATAATTTTGCTGAAATCAATATGTTTACAACTAAATAATTATATAATACCACAGAGAATACTATAATTAATCATATTTAAAACAGAAGCGTTAGCTTTTATTCTTGCTCTTAAAATCTGGAAAATTAACAAGTGCAACAAGAATAGAGTTTCAATGCCTCATG
This sequence comes from Pedobacter sp. 01N416, assembly GCF_056399685.1. Lineage (NCBI taxonomy): Bacteria > Pseudomonadati > Bacteroidota > Sphingobacteriia > Sphingobacteriales > Sphingobacteriaceae > Pedobacter > Pedobacter sp. 01N416. Next base: position 13,475 of record NZ_JBFTRT010000063.1, on the reverse strand, counting down.
CTACAAGCGTGTGGACTGGACTTTATTTGTTGCATGGCTTTTCCAGAGCCTTAAGGGCGAATGAGACTACAGTTCCACGCTTCTTTATTTAGAAGCCTATAGGAACTAAGGGCATTCATATTCAAATGAAAATTAATGAAAGGGTTAAAACGTGGGTAAAAGTTACGTTAGGCACTTTATTGTTCCCTGCAATGTGTTTTTTAATATTCTTCATAGGAAGAAATGATAAAAAGACAGAAGATGTTGTTATAACACCTAGATTAATGAACGGAATAGATACCATAAGGGCAAATGATAGCTTGTATGTAATATCGTTTGCAATCAAAAAAGTAATACCTGATACAATAGATAATGAAAGTCAGGATAAATACGGTTATGAGTAACATTAAATTACATAGAAAGCATTATATCCTAGGTGGTGTGGTGCTATTGTTGTTATTAACTAACCCATCAGATAAGGCGTTAAAATCCCATTTAGATAACCCTAACGGTAGGATAGTGAAATACTTTAACGGTTTGATATTCTCAGTTTATTATAAGAAAAGAACAGGCACTTATGGAGGGGAGAATGGCAAAGAGTATTACTTAGGCATTTTAGGTAATTTCATCAATATAACAAGGGACTAATTATGTCTAAGAAACTAACCGAATTAGCTGATAGTATATCAAATGAGTTCTTATCAGAGTTTGAAGATGATATAAGCTTCACTAAGCCCGATATTGAGGCAATCATATTACTTGCTGTTGTAAAGTCTTACGAAGCGTTTATAAAAGATAAATAACGAGCAAAAATAGCTAATAATAAATAGTAAAACATTCAAAGTTCTTCATCTTTTTATATAAATATCTTACTTTTTATCTTGTTTTTTATGTGATCTTAAATCATTAATAGCTATTAAAAACCCTATTTAATTACGTTTGAATGGGGTTTTTTCGTAAATATTCATTTTAATTTGTTTTTATCATTTATTTCTTCTTAAATTTGAAGTGCAATACTTAAAAGAAATAACAATGAATTTCGTCAACACTATTAAAGATTTAGAAGAATTGCTTTTTAATCTACATCCAGATGCAAAGAAGCACTATACAACTATATCAAATCTTAAGGACATAGTTGCCCAAAGCATCAAACAAGAAAACGTTGAAGTGCATAAATTGGTATTTGACAAAAATGCTTCTGCTATGGAGCAGGTCTTGTTTGGACTAAAGTATATTGGTAAAGCATCTAAAATAGGTGAAATAGAAAGCGCTATAAGGGAGTTTGACAGGGATTTTGATAAAGGACTTAACACCCCAATAGATAAATTGAAGCGTGCTGATAAGGTGGATATTTATAATCCTACAGGTTCAAATCATACGGTATATTACGCATTGACAGAATGGTTTGATGGGGAAGAATTAAAAGAAAGCTATAAACCAATATAAAAAGAATAAAAAAATCCCGATTTAGAAGAGTGGTTGCAATACTTAAAATAAATCGGGATTTAAGAAAACATAAGAGGGAATAACGGCTAGTATAACACTTAGTACGGTAGCCTTTGAAGCTACAGATGTGGTTAAAATCCACACCGTTTCCTTTTTTCTTACTTCAAAGGTAAGAAATAATATTTGACAATTACAAACTTACCGCCATGAAATATACATTAGCTGAATTTCTGAAAGATTACCCAAATGATGCCGCATGCTTAGATAAGGTCTTTAAACTGCGATTTGGGGATAAGAACCGTACATGTGAATCATGCGGTAAGGAAACAGAATTTAGGCGTGTAGTAACACGTAGATCTTATCAATGTAGGCTATGTTATCATCAAATATACCCATGTGCTAAAACTCCATTCGAGAGAACAAGAACACCTTTAAACTATTGGTTTTATGTCATGTATTTAATGACTACAACACGTAATGGCGTTGCTTCTAAAGAAGTACAGCGTGCAATAGGTGTAACGTATAAGACAGCGCATAAAATGACTACACAGATAAGAAAATTGATGTCTGAATACCCTAATCCTCCTAAACTCAAAGGACACGTTGAAATAGATGAAACGTATGTATCGACAGGTAAAAAGAATGGTGTGGAGGTTGGTAGAGGTGCTTTGAATAAAAAGCCTGTATTCGCTATGGTTGAACGTATGGGAATGGTAAGGGCTAAGGTAATGGATGATATTAAAATGAAAATAACACATCCTTATATTGAGGCTAATGTTGACAAGAGCAGTCATATATCAACAGATGAATTTCCTTTATATACTAACCTAAAGAAATTAGGCTATGAAAATCATGGTGTTATCAAACATGCATTAGAACAGTACAGGCAGGGTTCAACATCAACAAACACAGTAGAGGGCTTCTTTAGCCAATTAAAGAGAATGGTATTCGGAACACATATCCATGTATCAGAACAACACTTGCAAAAGTATGTTGATGAAGCGGTATTTAGATATAACCACAGATTTAAAGACGTTGATATGTTCGGCTCATTAGTAGTTAGGATAACAGACTATATAGAAAACAATCAACAGGCATGATAGTATGAATTATGCCGATATGACGCGGCTTGATGTCGTCTGATTAGTAAATCATAACTATTTAGTCAAATGCAACGCAAAAAGCAAACTAAATTCGTTCGTGTATATCGTACCGACCTAAAGAACGGTTCTGAATACTACATAAGATCGAAACCAAAGCCACGCAAATAATCGTTCGGCCAATTAGGGAAGTCTCAACACTTCCCTTTTTTTATAAATGTATAACAACATTCTGTTAAATCAAAACATTACTTCTTATTGGTAGGCTTTGACATTGCATTAAGCACATGATCAAACAACTCTTTGCCATTCTCCCTACCTCCAACACCCCTTAAACCATGAGGGCCTTTAACAACTAATCCCTCCGCTTCTGATAAATGGCTTTCAGCTATTTCTTTTGTCTTGCGTGTTGGCAACAACATTTCACCCTCGGGATCATCCTCATAAACTCTTTCAGCCTTACGTTTCTTCTGTCTCATAATATAAAGATAGCACTATTGCATTCATTGACCAAGTGTCTAAAGGGGATATATGCCTTGTTTTAAGATTTATAAAGCATAAAAAAACCTGCCGGATAGGGCAGGTTTAGACTTATATCAATCAGTTTATTAAAACCTTTCCGATTTTCTTGGATTGTCCATCATGATCATTTTATCTTTTAACAACTGTTGTAAGCCGGTTTGTTTGTCGATGTTTTTTACAACATCCAGCACAGCGCTTGCAGCATTATTAAAAAATGGTTTGGTGATGTTAGAATATTCGTCTGTAGGTTTATGATAATCTTTGTGGTCTTCTACACCGAAATATAAAAATGGAATATTTTTAGCATTAAATGCGCCTTGGTCGCTTTGGTTTGTCCAATCATCGTGACCTTGTTTTGGATCGTCGTGGCCGAAAAGTAATTTGATATTGGTTTTAGTCGTATCTACATACTTCTTTAAATCAGGATATTTGAAAGTCCCACAGACATAAAGTTCACCTTTATCGCTGTGACTGATCATATCCATATTTAAATCAATAGCAATAGTATTCATAGGCACTGGTGGATTGCCTACAAATGCCTTTGCACCCTGTAAGCCCATTTCTTCCGCATCGAAAGAGGCGAAAATGATTGTGTTATTTGGTTTGTTTTTAGCAAAATAGGTGGCAATTTTTAATAATCCTGCAGTTCCCGATGCATTATCATCAGCACCATTAAAAACTTCGCCTTTTACTACACCTAAATGGTCGTAATGGGCAGATACCACAATAACATTCGTTCCTTTGCCCGGAATATAGCCGATGATGTTGGTGCCATTTATTTTTGTATTACCTATTCCATTAAAAGTAAACTCCTGCGCATAGTTTACATGCTGAGGATAAGATTTTAGTCCTAGTTTTTGAAATCTTTCTATAATGTATGCCCTGGCCATTTCAGCCCCCTTTGTTCCGGTTTTTCTACCTTGATAAGCATCTGATGATAATACCTCAACATCTTTTAACAATTGGGTATCTAACTTGCCGGAAGAAGTATTATTTTGGTTTTTTACTGATGAACAGCAGCTTAGCATCATGGCTAAGGGAAGGATATATAGGATTTTCATGATTAGTTTGTAATAAGTTAGGGGCGTCATGCTGAATTTATTTCAGCATCTTTCTTGCAATATAGACCCTGAAATGAATTCAGGGTGACGGATTTAAGTTTAAATATTGATTGGAGATCTTTTAATGCATTTTTTTATCAAACGCAGGCTTTAAAAGTCATTAAAATTGTCTGGGATTGATATTTTACCTTTAAATGCACCAGGAATCCTTTTAGCAAGAAGTGGTTTATCTTCTGTTAAAAAGGTAACTATAACTTCCGTTTTGGTCTGTACAGGTGCTTTTTCTTTCAGTGTTATCTTTCCTTTTTCGTAATATACTTTAACTGTAGCTAACATATCTTTGGTTGTTATTAACAAATATACATTTTTCAGTACGCTATTCAAATGCTGTTAGATGAACATTATTGCATTTTTAAACCTGATGGAAACGGCAGACCGAGCTTTTCGCGAGGTTAAAGAGTACAGCAGGACTGAAGACCGCCAATGGTAGTGACTTTCATTTTCTAATTTAAAAAATGTAAATAAAAGATTGCTTCGTCGTACCTCCTCGCAATGACGAAAAAGCTGAGTTAAGCTGCTACTTCCCTTAAATCGACCGCTACAACCCTCGAAACGCCCTGCTCTACCATGGTTACCCCATAAATAATATCGGTACTGGCAATAGTCCGTTTGTTGTGCGATACAATGATAAACTGCGATTGATCGGAGAATTTACGGATAATATTATTGAATTTATCGATGTTGGTATCATCCAAAGGCGCATCAACCTCATCGAAAATACAGAAAGGTGCAGGTTTTAGCAGGTAAAGCGAAAACAATAGCGCCGTAGCCGTTAATGTTTTTTCTCCACCAGATAACTGATTGATGGATAAAGGTCTTTTCCCTTTCGGACGGGCAATAATATCAATATCGGCCTCCAAAGGATTATTGATATCTGATAAAATCAGGTCGCAGCTATCTTCTTCGTTAAATAAAGAACGGAAAACTACGATAAAGTGCTCACGGGCCTGGGTAAAGGCCTGCATAAATTTATCTTTAGCCGTATCGTCTATCTCTTTAATCGTTTGTAAAAGATCGGTTTTTGCAGCATTAAGATCCTTTTTTTGGTTCTGGATAAAAGTATAACGTTCTTCCATTTCTTTAAAGGCTTCCATTGCCATAGAGTTAATGGCGCCAAATTCGTCGAGTTGACGTTTCATTCGCTCTACCTTTTGACGGAGATCAAACTCACTTTCTAAAACTTCAATTTCAGTATCTGTTTCTAAAAGATCGTTGATGTCGATGTTGAATTCGACAGCTAAACGTTCTTTTAATGCATTCAGATCGATTTTTAATGCGTTTTTTTTATCCTTAATCTCCGTTAATAAGAAATCTGTTTCTTCGCGGGTTTTACGGATATTGGTCAGGTCGTTTTCAACCTCGTTAATGCTTCCTTTACTGGTGAAATAAGCTTGCTCAGCTTCTGCAAGCCCTTTTTCCATCTCTTCACGTTGTTGATACATCTCTAAAAGCGTATCGTCGTTCAGGTCAGTGTGCTGTAATGTTGCCGTAATTTGGGTTAGTGCTTCCTGTAATTCTTTGTCGTTTTGTGCGATGCGCTTATTTAAAGCTTCTTCCTGCACAAAACGATAATCTAAATCTTTTTCTAAACCTGATAACTTATTTTGTTGTTGATGGAAACGGATGTTATCCTGGTTGTATTTGCTTGCGCTTTCGTTTACCTGATCGGCAATTTCCTGATAATTAAGCTGTTGTTCCTGCAAGTTTACGTGTGCTTCTTGCTGGTCTTTTTGCAATTGAACCAATGCCGGCAATTTTTCCGATAAGGCTTTTTCTATGGATACTATCTTTTGGGCAATATCTGTTTTACGGTTTTCGCTGGTGGTAATAAACTCCTGGTACTGATCGCGACGGGTCTGTACAGAAATATGTTCATTGTTTAAACGGTTCATTTCTTGCTGCAAAGCATTGATCTGATTGAGTTTTGAAGCTTCTTTCAGGTTAAATATGTTACCAGTTTCGGCTTTAATTGCTGCATCATACTGATTAATCAACGATTCTGAAGCTTTGATTTCTTTGGCCAGGTTTTCTAAATTCTTGGCACGGCCAATCCTTTTTCCTTCGAATAAACCCACAGAGCCACCCGCCAAAGTGAATTTGGTTTGGGCATATTTTCCATTTTTAGCCAAAATGGTTAAACTATCTGTTGGTGTTGCTTTAAACAAATTTTCTTGCTCAGCTACTGCGATGTAAACATTTTGCAAAAGCAGATTGCAGAGGTGTTGGTATTTTTTATCAACTTCAATGACTGATAGCGCTGAGACCAAGCCTTCATGCGTACCAATAACTGGGTTTTTATCGGGTACATTTTCTAAAATGAAAAAGTTTGCCCGTCCGCGGCTGGCATCGGTTAAAAGGTTAATGGCCTGTACTGCATCTGCATATTGATCAACCACATAATGGTTCATTACCGGTTCGAGGTAATTCTCAATGGCTATGCGGTAATCTTCATTACAGAATAAAATATCAGAAAGGAGCAGGGCACTTTTAGCAAAAGCGTTGTTTTTCTTCAAAAAACGGATCGATTCAGGAAAACCCTCTAAACTATCAACCAGCGATTTGGTCAGGTTATATTCGTTCTGCTTGGCATCTTTTTTACGGTTTTCGGCCGTAAGTTTTTCCTTGTTCGAACTTAAATTGATTTCTGAAGCAGCCAGTTTTTCTTTTAAAAATTCTTCAGCTTCCGTTAGGTTTTTAATATTGGCTTGCTTCTCCCTAACCTGAATATCAAGTTCGGCCAAAGCATGATCGAAAGCCTTTAATTCTAATGTTTTGGTTTCTGTATCATCAACATTCCGGTTGGTTTCCTGCACCAGCGCATCTTTTTGAATATTTAGGATATCAATTTCTTTTTGCGACTGGTATACTTGGTTTTGTAACTCGTTAATCGATTTGATCAGGTTATCAATCCTGTTTTTCTCGGTCTGCTGTTGCTCGCGTAAAGTATCGAGCGTGGATTTTAAGCTTTTTAAATCAGATTCAAGTCGGTTAAAAACTTCAGTTTCAGTTAAAACTTCTTCATTTAAACGTTTGATGTTGTATTTAATGTGGTTAACCTGGTTTTTATCTTTTTCGAGCTCACCCGATAAACGTGTTTCTTTTTCCTGTAAAAAACGCATTTGCTCGTTCTTTACTTTTTTCTCACTTTCGTAAGCACGGATTTTGGAAACAAACTCATTTGTGGCCTTTTGTTGTACAGAAAGGTTCTTTTCCTGACTGATACTGCCTAGTTTAAGCTTTTGCRGTTCGGCTTCACCGGTATCTATTTTGGTACTGAGTGCTGTACGGTTTACCAGCTGATTCTGTTCCTGAGTTTCTAAAGCATTTAAGTCGGTACGGAAGAAGGCAATGCGGTGTGTAGCCAACTGAACACTCAATTCGCGATATTGCTCTTTTAGCTTATAATAACGCTCGGCTTTACGTGCCTGATTTTCTAAGGTTTTAAGGTTTTTTTCGATCTCGAAAAGTAAATCTTCAACCCGCTCTAAATCGGCCTCTGTATCTTTTAGCTTGCTGAAAGTCTGTTTTTTACGTAATTTGTATTTCGAGATCCCCGATGCTTCTTCAAACAAGGAACGGCGGCTATGTTCTTTGTTGGTAATAATTTCATCAACCATTTTCAGCTCAATAATCGAATAACTATCAGAGCCGATTCCGGTATCCAGAAAAAGGTCGGTAATGTCTTTTAACCTACACTGAACATCGTTTAAACGGTACTCACTATCGCCATTTCTATAGAGTTTACGGGTTACGGTAACCTGTGAATAGGCTGTTGGCAGGATGTTCTTGGTATTATCAAAACTCAATGAAACCTCGGCAAGCTGCGCTTGTTTACGGTTTTTTGTTCCGTTGAAAATGATGTTCTCCATCTTTTCTGAACGAAGTGCTTTGGTACTCTGTTCGCCCAAAACCCAGCGCATAGCATCTATTACATTGGATTTTCCGCAACCATTAGGACCAACAATAGCGGTAACACCCTCATTAAAATTGATGGTCACTTTATCGCCAAAGCTCTTAAAACCTTTAATTTCTAACCTAGTAAGTTGCATGGTTTGTAATCGGGAGAACCGAGTTCAATAATAAGGATAATTTTGTGGTTTTTCAACTTTTTAACCATGGTGTTTTTAACCGCAAAGAACGCAGAGAGAAGAGCGCAGTGGGCACTGAGTTGGACATAATTTTAATGCCATTCGTCATGCTGAACTTGATTCAGCATCTATTTGTTTATCTATTAAGGATCCTGATCCCGATGTAAAATCGGGATCAGGATGATGAATTTTCGTTGATTTCCGTGGCTAAATTGAAATCTGCACTTATTTCACAATCATCAATTTTGCAAACTTAAGCAGTAGCTGTTTATTGCCCAAGCCCTGGAAGAATACAGTAGCCTTAACATCAGGCAGGGTTCCCTCCAAGCTGATAATTTTTCCAAAACCAAATTTTTCGTGCTCAACTTCCATACCGCCTTGAAATTCATGCGGCTGTGATGGCGTAAAGCCAGGTGTGGGCACGTGTGCTTTTGCTAATAGCGATGTTGTTTTCGGACGGACAGGTGGGGCAGAAGTAGTTGCGCCGGCCGCTGGTTTCAGTTTGCTAAAGAAATCACGTGGCTGCGAGGTCCATGTTTTGCGGTCATCGTCAAAATTACCTTCAAAACTGCTCGACTTGGATGGTTTTACATCCAATTCTAAAAATTTCGGACTAATTTCGTTAATGAAACGGCTTGGTTCGCAGTTGGTTAACGTTCCCCAGCGATAACGGGAAGTGGCATAAGTAAGTGTCAGTTTTACTTCGGCACGGGTAATGGCCACATAAAACAAACGGCGTTCTTCCTCTAAATCAGTGCGGTTGGTTAACGACATTTGCGATGGAAACAGATTTTCTTCCAATCCAACAATAAACACGTTTTTAAACTCCAAACCTTTGGCAGAGTGGATCGTCATTAAAGAAACGGTATCCTTATTTTTATCACCATCTTTATCATCATTGGTTAAAAGGGCAACATCCTGCATAAAGATATCCAGACCTTTTTCTTCAATGTCTTCGCGCTCCGCAAATTCCTTAATACCGTTTAATAATTCCTGGATATTTTCGTATCTCGCACGCCCTTCAACGCTGTCATCAGTATATAATTCTTTTAAAATACCTGCATGTTGGGCAATAAATAAAGCCGTATCATAAGCATCGAGCTTTTTTGCCTCTGCCTGAAAACTTTGCACCATCAAGGCAAAATCGTTCAATTGATTAGCTAAACGCCCATCTACATATTCGTGTGCATTCGAAATTACATCCCACATGGTTTTTCCATGCTGATCTGCCGCAACAATAATTTTATCGATCGAGGTATCGCCAATACCACGTTTAGGGTAATTGATTACGCGTTTTATAGCTTCTTCATCCTTCGGATTAAAAGTTAAACGGAAATACGCAATTAAATCTTTAATCTCTTTACGTTGGTAAAAAGATTGACCGCCATATATCCGGTAAGGAATATTTAATTTGCGTAAACCCTCCTCCATAGCCCTGCTTTGTGCATTGGTACGATACAAAATGGCAAAATCGTTGTGGTGGTAGCCTTTGGTACTACAATATTTTGGGTAGAACGGTAATTCTGTTCTAATTTATAAACCTTTAAATCAGGATAATCACGTTCGAAATTTAAAATATTCTGGATGTTTGCGCCACGGAAGGCATAGATACTCTGTGCATCATCACCTACCACACAAATGTTCTGATAAGCAGCAGCCAGTTTTTTCACAATGGTATACTGCGAAAAGTTGGTATCCTGATACTCATCCACCATCAGGTATCTAAATTTCTGCTGATATTTATTTAAAACATCAGGATGTTCTTTTAATAAAATATTGGTTTTGAACAACAAATCGTCGAAATCCATTGCCCCAGCTCTAAAACAGCGTTTAGCATAGGTTTCGTAAATCTGGCCAATTAATGGGCGTTTATTCTGGATATCTTCGGCCTGTATCTGGTCGTTAGCTTGATATTCGCCCCAGGAAATTAAATTATTTTTGGCTGATGAAATTCTATTAAAAACAAAATTCGCTGCATATAATTTATCATCCAGCTGCATTTCTTTCAAAATGGCGCGGATTACACTTTTACTATCATCGGTATCGTAAATGGTGAAATTGCTTGGATAACCTATTTTCTCAGCCTCTACCCGTAAAATCTTGGCAAAAACAGAGTGAAAAGTACCCATCCAAATGTTCTTTGCCTCTGCACCAACAACTTTACTGATACGCTCGCGCATATCCTTACTCGCCTTGTTGGTAAAGGTTAAAACCAGGATGTTAAATGGATCGGTACCGGTTTGAATAAGGTGGGCTACACGAAATGTAATTACCCTGGTTTTGCCCGAACCTGCACCTGCAACAATCATTACTGGTCCTTTTGTGTTCTCTACTGCTGCTCTTTGTTGTGGGTTTAATCCTGCTAAATAATCCAAATCGGCTCCTGTTTTTTGAGGTTCAAAAATAACAATTCCTATCGCTTTTTGCCAAAGTTGTTAGTAATTAGTTTAAAACCTAATCGATCGCCCCAACCGTTCGTCATTTTGAACTTGTTTTATTAGCTGTTCCTATTAATTTTAGGTCTAATAGCTACTTCGTGGTCAGAATCTATCCTTATATTGGCTTATATGTCCTTATCTATCTTATATGGTAAAGTGGACCTTGTTTTTATAGGGCTAACTATGGCTATGGTAGATCTGTTTCTTTAATTTTAGAAAAGCCAAACCTCTATTTCATTGGGTTCTGTAGCCCTTTGCTTTGCTCATACGCCTGCAGGCATTGCCCACAAGGCCGGTATCCGCTTCGCTAAGGTTTATGTAATTGAGTTTGTGCTACTATTAAAGGTTTAAAACCCACAGCCTATTTTATCGTTCGTCATTCTGAACTTGGTTCAGAATCCATCATGCCATTAAATTTGGGTATAAAGTCCCCTTAGGGGATTTAGGGGTAAAGCCCCCTTCGATTCGCTAAAATGGCGGTATTTTAATTAAAATAAACGTTAATTCTGTCAGAATTGCACCCTGTTTATTTGGGTATAGAATTTGATATGCTTTCGTTATGGATGAGAATAAAAATAATAAAGATATTGAGTTTACTGATATCCCGGATGGGGATAATGGAGATATTTATGCTAATTTAAAAGAGAAACTAGAAAGTGTTGAGCAGTTTCCAGGTATTTATAATTTTAAATTTATTATCACTGGCGGGCTAGATAAAATACAAGACTTACGTGCCATTTTACCTGATGATGAGTTTATTGAGCAAGCTTCAAAAACAGGGAAATATGTTTCAATTACCGTAAAAAAGACGATGCAAAATGCGGATGAAGTGATTGCTGTTTATAAGCAAGCAGGAAACATCAAGGGCATTATGATACTGTAGGCTTCTGTATATCAAATACATGATTCGATCGAAGATTTTTTAAGATTCATAAATCACAAACAAAAGCCCTTCGACTGCGCTATCAATAACAGATTCAAAAGAAAGGTCGTCATTGCGAGGAGGAACGACGAAGCAATCTTTCACGCTAGTGATCCTTGCCATGAAGATTGCTTCGTCGGCTGAAAAAGCCTTCTCGCAATGACGATAATCTGAGGAGATTTAATCTTTTAAATTCACTTCTCATTAATATTGATTTTTATACAATAAATTATGCCTCAGGGTGACATCTTTTTGCGATTTATCCTTACTTAATGACATTGGGGTACAGCTCCCACCCAGGGCTAAATGGCCAAAACCGTATTCATTTTGAGGCTGCAGCTTGTACCTACGCTGTTCGTAAACCTGATGGCAGCGGCAGCCCCGAAGCATGAGGGCTACAGCGAACAGCAGGACTGCAATCTCCGATGAAAAACCACCCTCTCATTTCCAATCAATGAAAAAATTATATCGACTATTTATCGACTAATTTTCTTTTCGGAGCGCAATGCCTGTGCAGGTAATCAAGTTGGTTCCCGCGTTTCGCTTCGAAAAGGTTCATATCATTTAGTTTGTGCTACTATTTATACATTCGTTCGTAATTCTAATTGCCCAGATGAGTACGTATAATAGTTAAACAGAGCCATTTTTAATGGCCCAATCTACCATCGAATCTAACACCTGAAAAAGATCCTGCCCCGATTTTGTGAGGCTATAGGTAACTACGGGAGGAACAACAGCTTGTGCATCCCGATGAACGAGGTCATCATTTTGCAATTGCTTTAAGTGCTGTATAAGCATTTTTTCAGTTATCTGTGGTATCGCACGTTTTAACTCACTATAACGTTTTGGGCCACTCATTAAATGAAAAATAATAATCGGCTTCCAATAACCACCAATTTTTTCCATTACAAATGTAACCGGGCAGCTGGTTAGCGCTACACCTTTATTAAAATTACGGGTCGAACTTTCTTTAACAGCTGTCATAGTTACATACTTTGGGGTAAGTACTTGTATAAAAGTAAGTACAAATATAGCTTTGTATTCAATATTTAAAAACAAAAAAATCATGAAAATAACATTAACAGGATCAATAGGTAATATTACTAAACCCCTTGCCGAAATACTGGTAGCCAAAGGCCATAAAGTAAAAATTATTAGCAGTAACACCGATAGAACCGAAGAAATTAAATCGCTGGGTGCAATACCTTTAATTGGTAGTGTAACCGATACAGGATTTTTAAAGGATGCTTTTACCGGGGCTGATGCCATTTACACCATGGTGCCACCAAATTTTGCGGCACCAAAATTTAGGGCATATATTAAAGGTATCGGCGAAAATTATGCAGCTGCCATAAAAGAGTCGGGCGTTAAAAAAGTAGTGAATTTAAGTAGCGTAGGTGCAGATCTGCCGGATGGAACAGGCCCAATTGCAGGATTACATGATGTAGAAAATATTTTTGCCACATTAAATGGGGTAGATGTAAAACATTTACGTGCTGGTTATTTCTATATCAACTTTTTAGCCAACATCGATATGGTTAAACATGCAAACATATTAGGGTCTAATTTTGGCGCCGATTCGAAACTTGTTTTGGTGCATCCCCGTAACATTGCTGAAGTAGCTGCTGAAGTATTGGAAAGTAATTTTACAGGCAAAACCATACAGTATGTAGCCAGTGATGATGAAAGTACGCCGTCTGATGTTGCAAAAGTATTAGGTACTGCAATCGGTAAACCAGCATTACCATGGATAGAATTTAGCGATGAAGATGCGTTTAACGGAATGGTAGGAGCAGGTTTACCTGAAGAAATAGCCAAAAACTATGTTGAAATGGGCGATGCGATCAGAAGCAATAAAC
>NZ_JBFTRT010000062.1:0-16242 GCF_056399685.1 Pedobacter sp. 01N416 | reverse complement strand
CTTTTATTTGCTGGCTACACTATTGCTTAGTTTTATTATTCCGGCTTTGCAGTTCGAAGTTAAGCGAGAAATAACAATAGTGGAAACTGAGGTTCCGGTTAATATACCTGAAATAAAACCCCTAACTCAAGCACCTGTTCAGCTCATTCAGCCCATTGTGGTGAAGTACCAGCCAGGGGTAGTGCATAAAATCGACTGGATGGCGGTGATGTATTACGTTTATGGTATTACAACTTCACTTTTACTGTTGGTTTGCCTGTGGCGTTTGTTCAGCTTGCTTAAGCATACCAATAGGTACACTAAAAATGGCGATGGCCTAAAGCTGATTACCAAAACAGAAGGTTTTACCAATTGCTCTTTTTTTAACTATGTTTTTATAAATGATGAAGATTTAAGTACAGCCGATTTATCGATTTTGCTCAAACACGAACAGGTTCATGCCAGGCAATACCATTCGATAGATAAAATTGTTTTAATGGTTTTTAAAGCCGTTTTGTGGTTTAATCCTGTTGTTTACTTATATGATAAAGCTTTAGAGCAGATACATGAATATGAGGCAGATGAAATCACTTCTACAGATTTTGGCAATCAGGAATACGCCAACCTCCTGTTAAAATTGACGATCAGCAAAAGTGATGTACCGCTGATCCACAATTTTGTGAAGAGCCCGATTAAAGACCGGATTAAAATGTTGTTCCACRCTAAATCTAAAAACATGAAGAAATTAATGTATTTATTAGCAATACCTGTTGTCATGGGACTGATCTGGTTATTTGCTGTTCAGGTGGTATACGCGCAAAATAAAAAGGAGGAGAGTAAACCTTCAAAAGATTTTTATAAGGGAACTTTGAAGGGAAAAGTGCTGAAAATTGGAAAAACTTCAGTGGGTGGCTATACATTCGATTTATTATCAGAAGGGAAAGTCTATGCGGTAGAAGCCACTGGCTTTAAAGAAAAAATTAAGATTGGCGATGGACTTATAGCCTACATATCGGGTAGGATTGCGAATATGAAGAGAATGAATAAAAGTGGTAAAGTTATCGCAGAAACAGATGGACCAATCTATAATCCGACAAAAGTAACAACCTTAACGGGAAAATTAATTTACGAACCAAAAATAGACAAGCATGCTTTTTTATATGAAGCCAATAAAGCACGTTTTGCTTCCTCTAAAATTAAATCAATTCAAAAAGGTGCCAATGGTAAGATTGAAAAGATTGTTTTGAATGATGGGTTTTTTACCATCAACCTAAACCTTAAAACACAGAACATAAAGGATGACAATTTTAAAGCTGGCGATAAGGTACTGGTTAAATTTATTGGAGAAAAGTTGATTTCAAAAAATACTTATAATACAGATAAAATGATTGTGCTGTATTCTGAACCTAAAAAATATACGATCAAAAATGAAGCGCTTTATAACCGGTTTTATCTTAGCGATGGCAAACAGAAGGTTGCTGCGATGAAAAATGATACAACAAAAGTTGGCGGACCAGTTGAGCCTAAAATCATTTCATTCAAAAAAATAATCGGTGATGTGAAGCATAAAGTTTCTTACATGGAAAATGCGGTTATCGATATTGTGAACTGTAGATTAGAAGCCGAATACGTAGAATTGGATCAACTTAATGGTAAAATGATCGCCAAAAATGCAGTATTAAAAGCCAAAGAAGGTGGATCTGCAACTGCTAAAATAATTGTATTTAATTTGAAAGACGGAAGCTATAGGGCTGAAAATGGAGAGGGTAAGGTTGGATTGAATATACATGATGCTGCGCATGAGAAGGATTTTTTAACAAAGTTGAATGACAAAGTAGAATATGTTGCCAAGGATTCTGTTAAAATGAGTAAGGATAGATCTATCGTATCTCTATTTGGAAATGCAAGGTTGTTCTATAACAAGATAAAGTTGTCAGGTTCTAAAATTGTTTACAATAAAAAAGATAATACAGTGCTTGTTAACGACGCCACCATGACCTCGGGCGATACTAAAGTGAGGGCTGATAGCTTATTTTTTGATATAAAAACAAAAAAAGCCAAATTATACGGTACTGATTTAAACCGTTAGATGTTCCGGTCTATTTTCTTTTTTATTGCTGTTTTTTGTGGCTTCTCTTCCCGGGCACAGTTTAACCTTTCGGGCAAGGTAACGGATAAGGAGTTTAAAACTTTACCCTTTGTTACGGTTAAGATTTCAGCACCTCAAAATAAAGTATTTTATACCCAAACCGATAGTTTAGGCACTTACCAATTCAAATTACCATCGGGGAAATATTCGGTTGTTTTTTCTGCAATCAATTTTAAAGCTGTAAACCAGTCATTTGCCTTAACAGAAGATACTGTAATTAATATTCAACTTCAGGAAAACCCAAACAGGCTTACTGATGTCCAGATCAATGCTAGAAAAGCTTTAATAGAAAAACAGATCGACAGGACCATTTTTAATGTAGAGAATAGCATTTCTGCTGTCGGAACCGATGCATTGGAATTACTTTCGAAAGTGCCTGGCGTGCGGGTTTTGAATGATAGGGTTTCATTGGTGGGCAGGGGTAGTATTAACATTATGATTAACGATAAACTGGTGCCCTTATCGGATGATGAACTGGCGAATTATTTAAAATCAATTCCATCAGGCGTCATTGCCAAGATTGAAGTGATTACCAATCCGCCGGCAAAATATGATGCCCAGGGAAATAATGGCTTGATTAATATTGTATTGAAGAAAGTTACTGCCGAAGGCTTTAGAGGGTCGGTTAATACTGTTTTTTCACAAGCTACTCATCCAACGGCATCAGGAGGTGGGAATTTGAGTTTTCGGAAAAATAAAATTACGCTCTCCTCAAATTTCAATATCAGAAAAGGATCTCTTGTGCCGTTTGAACAAAGTGACGTTTTTTATCCTACACAGAGCTGGAATATTGTAAATAAAGACCGGAATTTTAGAACGGTACCCAGCGGACAGATCGGAATTGATTATCAGGTCTCCCCAAAAACAGTATTGGGTTTATCATATAACGGTGGTTTAACCAACTTCCATTCCGAAGAAAATGTTAAAACCACTGTTTATAGCAAAACAGGTAATTTAGATTCGGTGTTGAATTCTGATGCCAATGCCAAAATCAGGTCTCATTATCATTCGGCCAATATTTATTTAAAACAGGCCTTGGATTCAGCAGGGAAAGAATTGACCATTAACGGCGATTGGTTTAAATACAATGATGATAAAAACAGGCTTTTTAACAATACAAGTTATTCCCAAAATGGAGCGATTATTCCGAATTCTTTTGTCGAATACCTATCAACCAGCAAACAAAATATAGATTTATATACCTTAAAAGTCGATGTAGACTTGCCCTATAAAACCTTTAAGTTATCCTTCGGTACAAAACTGAGCTTTATCAATAACCAGAGTGATCTTGCATTTTACAAAGCCCGTAATGCAATTTACGAATTAGATCTGGGCCAAACCAACCTTTTCAACTATCAGGAAAATACACAGGCCCTCTATGTCAATTATAATAAAACCATAAGGAGTTGGGATTTTCAAGCTGGGCTGCGTGGAGAATATACGCAGATTGATGGCATATCCGTTAATGAACAAAATCGAAATGAGTATTTCCGTCTTTTCCCTACATTTTACATCGCTTATCGTGCAAATGATAAAAGTACTTTTGCGCTTAATTATGGCCGTCGGATCAACCGACCTGCTTACCGTAAACTAAATCCCTTCCGTTGGTACAGCAACCAATATGCTTATACAGAAGGAAACCCTTTTTTGCAACCATCTTATAACGACAACATTGAAATTTCGCATACTTACAATAATGTTTTCACCACGAGACTATCTTTTAGTCATACCACAAACGGCTTTAATGATGTAAATTTTATTGATGCTGGCACTAATATTCAGGCAGCCAAACCTGTTAACTTTATTACAGGGTATCATTATCAGTTCAGCAATGCAGTTACTTTTAATGTGTTGAAATGGTTGGAAAGTATCAATCAGGTTGATGTTTTTTATAATACATCAAATTCCAATATCACGCAAACCCTAAGTAACCTGAATGGATTTGGTGCTTATTTTTCTACATTAAATCAGTTTGTTTTTAACCCATCGAAAACTATTTTAGGCGAGGCGAATTTCTGGTGCCAATTCCCCGCAGTTGATGGCTTGAACAAAAATAAAAGCCAATACAACCTCGATCTGGGTATAAAAACGTTATTATTTAACAAAAAGATACAATTGGCCATTACCGCTACCGATGTTTTAAAAACCAACCAATACCGTTTTAAGAGTTTGATCAATAATATCAGTCAGGAGTACAATAACTATTACGATAACCGCCAACTCAAGATTGCCTTCCGTTATAATTTTGGCAATGAAAAAATTAAACAGCAGGATAGGAAGCCGGGGAACGAAGAGGAGCGGAAGAGGAGTAATTAGGGATGTAGGAGAAAAGGTGCTGGCAAATCGTCATTCCCAACTTGATTGGGAATCGTAATGCCTTAGTAGGGTTTGTAGCTTGCATTAAGATTCCCGCCTGCGCGGGAAAGACGACCATTCGTTGTAATCTGTCATTGGTAACTTGGTTAAAGATCTTTCGACTACGCTMAGGATCACAAAACGAGTAGGTCAACTAATGAACAGGATCATATTACGAAGCCCTCCATCTTGCACACCTTTCGACTAAAACGCTTCTGCTAAACTGATGTAAAACCCGGCCTGGCGTTTTTCATTTGGTAATTTTTCGCCTATTCCATAATCTACCCGAACACTCAAGCCTTTTGCCGGATCGAAAAAGTAGCGACCGCCAAAACCAAAGTTTGGTTTTAGCCCATCGCCGTTAAACTGACCGTTTGCGAATACTTTACCTGTACCCGCAAAAGCTACAATGCCAAAACGGTTCATAAAACGGTAGCGGACTTCGGCTTGTGCCGCCATCAGGTTTTCGTCGCGGTAGCGGCCACTATAGTAACCGCGCATCATCTGGTCGTTGCCTAACTGTTGTAACAGGTAAAATGGGGTGCTTTTGCTTTGGATGGTATAAAAAATGCCCTGTACCCCTAAAACTACTTTTGGTGCCAGACTAAAGAAACCACGGAGATCTAGCTTAATCTGTGAGCCATTAAAACTTTCTCCGCCAAAAAAATCGGGTGCGTATTGATAGGTTGCCCTACCAAAAAAGCCTTTTGTTGGATAATTATTGCTGTTCCGTGTATCGTAACTTTGCGATGCACCGATCCAGGCTACAGATCCACCATCTTTATCCAAAATCTGTGGGTTGGTGGTAAAAATGCCTCCGGCTTCCTTGTCGATAAAATGGTAATTCTCAAAACCTAGCGAAACACCTGTATAAGCCTTCGGTAAGGTGTTCATTTCCGCATCGAAAAGTGTTTTAAATACCCGTTGGTCTAGTTTATCTTCATTTGCCTTTATTGCATTGTTGCCAATACCATAAAAATTAAATGGCTGGTTTTTGAAACGGATATCACCGATAAAATGATATTTATTTCCTTTCGTCCAGGCATCGCCTTTAAGCATAAAATTAGCTGTCTTTTTGGTAGAATAGGTTGTGTTCAAGGCGAAGTTGGAACTGCGGTTCAACGTATCTTTACGGTCTATGTAAAATGAATAAATGGCACCAACACCAAATTCAAACCCTGTTTCCTGACTATAACCAAAAGCTGGTAGAGGTAAAAAGCTTGCTTTACGGGTAGTATCTTTTTCGTTTGAGAGCATCTTTTTGATCAGTTTCATCTGTCCAAACGAACTTCCTGAAATGAGCGCAAGTAAAATAATTAGATAATATTTTTTCATTGCCACAAAGAAAAGGAAATTTAGTTATAGTTCATTCGTTCATTGGTCATTTGTTCATTGGTGACCGCAAACTGCCAATTATTGGTTAATCGGTTAATTGTTTAAAATGGTTAACTGGTCGCGGATATCTTGTAATTAATGTTACTTCAAGTGCTTTTCAAAAAAAGATCCTTCGACTACGCTCAGGATGACAATCGCGAGGGAAATCGGTTAATTGTTCAGTTAACCAATTTGGAGAGAATTCTTCTATTAGCGGTTATTTTATTGTTTTTTTGAAAGCAGATACAGTAGCATTTAGGGGCGAACAGTCCCGCCCCCGCTTCTGCTCCAATGAAACCTGTGAAACAAGCAAGCGCACAATAAAAAACAAAACAGACAAGTTCTTAAATTGGGAGCATCCCGCTACGGTCGGGTTTAGGTGGCGTGGCTTGCCGTACTATTTGGGGTTGCGAGAAGTCATACAGATCTGTGTTTTGTAGCTATGGGTTGGGACAAACTTTAATAATTGTAAGATTTAGGCCACCTAAACCGGATTATAGGGAAAAGCCCACAGGTGAGGTATCCCGATTCATCGGGACGGACTTGTACCGGAAAGCCGGACTACCTTTAATAGGGGCTAAGCAACTGCTTTTCAAAAAAGATCCTTCGACTACGCTCAGGATGACAATCGCGAGGGAAATGCGCTTTATGATTTTAACCGACTTTGGACTGAAAACTATGGACTTGGGACTAATTTAACGCTAAACGCCATGCCCCAAGCGTAAAACGCTTTTACCTTTCGGCCTAAATACCTATTTTTGCGGCAAACAATACAAAACGAAATGAGCAATACAAGAGGACCAATATCTCAGTTTATGGAGCGTAATTACCTCCATTTTAATGCTGCGGCAATGATGGATGCGGCTAAAGGATACGAAATGCATTTAGATGAAGGTGGTAAAATGATGATCACACTTGCTGGTGCAATGAGTACTGCAGAATTGGGAATTTCACTTGCAGAAATGATCCGCCAGGATAAAGTGGCTATTATTTCTTGTACTGGTGCAAACCTTGAAGAAGATATTATGAACCTGGTAGCACATTCACATTATAAACGTGTACCAAACTATCGCGATTTAAGTCCGCAGGATGAATGGGACCTTTTAGAAAACCATTACAACCGTGTTACCGATACCTGTATCCCTGAAGAAGAGGCTTTCCGCCGTTTACAAAAACACATCCAAAAAATCTGGATGGATGCCGAAGCTGCAGGTGAGCGTTATTTTCCGCATGAATTTATGTATAAAATGCTTTTAAGCGGAGATTTAGAACAATACTATGAAATTGATCCTAAAAATTCATGGATGCTTGCTGCGGCTGAAAAGAATTTGCCAATTGTAGTTCCGGGATGGGAAGATTCTACCATGGGAAACATTTTTGCATCGTATGTGATGAAAAAAGAACTTACCGCAACTACTGTAAAAGGTGGTATTGAATATATGGGTTGGTTGGCCGACTGGTATATTGCAAACAGCGGAGGCAAAGGAATTGGTTTCTTCCAGATTGGTGGCGGTATAGCCGGCGATTTTCCTATTTGTGTAGTGCCAATGCTTTATCAGGATATGGAAATGGAAAATATTCCTTTCTGGAGTTATTTCTGCCAGATTTCAGATTCGACCACTTCTTATGGCTCATATTCTGGTGCTGTACCGAACGAAAAGATTACCTGGGGTAAATTAGATATCCACACCCCAAAATTTATTGTAGAAAGTGACGCAACAATTGTAGCACCGTTAATGTTTGCCTGGATATTAAAACAATAATCATTAAAAATAAATAAACCAAATTGGTTTCTAGTATGCCCATTGAAGATAACATATCAAAAATGGGCATTTTTATTGCCTGAATGGCTTGAAATGACATTTGTTTAGAATGATTATAAATTGTATTTCCAGTCACTATTATGTCATGGGATTTATTAATAAGTTATACTTTTGTTCAAGTTTTGGTGGGGCTACCCCTAGTTCAGCATCAATTTCACAACAAAAAGTAAATTAAATAAGTATAAAGTGTTCATTATGAGAGATATCTCGATGATTTTAAAAAGCGTTTGGAAGTCGTTATTCGTATTTTCAGCAATTTCCGTAATAGCGGTTTCTACCGTAAATGCGCAGGATGCTAAAGAAGGAAGAACGCTTTTCAAAGCAAAATGTTCTTCGTGCCATGCGTTAGATCACAAAGTTATTGGTCCGGCATTAGAAGGAGTAAGCGATCGTCACCCTGAAGCGTTCCTGTTAAAATGGATTCCGAACAAYGCGGCTATGATTGCTGCCGGAGATCCTGCAGCTGTTAAATTGTTTAACGATAACGGTAAAGTAGCAATGACTACCTTCCCTGAGTTAGATGATGCAAAAGTAAAAGATATCTTAGCGTACATTAAAGAAGGCGAGCCAAAAGCCGCTACTCCGGCAGGTGGTGTTGCAGTAAAAGACGAATCTACTTCAGGTTTATCAATTGCAGGTATTGTGGCTATCGTTGTATTGGCGATTGTTATTTTAGTAATCTTAGGCCGTGCTTCTAAATTGTTAGAACGCCTGATTTTACAAAAACAAGGTATCGAGATTGAAGAAGATGTGCCATTAAAGGTAGGTGTGCGCAAGATGTTCAAAAACAAGAAATTTGTAATGTTCTTTATCTTGTGTTTAATCATCTGTTTAGGTTCATTCGGTTGGATGGGCATGTGGAATACTGGTGTTCATACCGGTTACCAACCAGTTCAGCCAATTAAATTCTCTCACGAGTTGCACGCGGGTATCAATCAGATCGATTGTCAGTATTGCCACAATGGAGCATTTAAATCTAAAAATGCAACTATTCCATCATTAAACGTTTGTATGAACTGCCATAAAGCTGTTCAGGCGAGAGATAAATATGATGGTGAGATTTCTCCTGAGATCAAAAAAATCTACAATGCTTTAGGTTACGATCCTGAAACACAGAAATATGATGAAGGTAAAGCTAAACCAATGGAGTGGGTACGTGTACACAACCTTCCTGATTTTGCTTACTTCAATCACTCTCAACACGTAGTTGTTGCAGAAGATGCAATCCGTAAAGCAAAAGGATTACAACCAACAGAACCTGTATGTTTCGCTTGTCACGGTCCTGTTAATACAATGGAAGAAATTTACCAATATTCTCCATTAACCATGAAATGGTGTATTAACTGCCATAAGGAAACAGATATTTCTGGTCAGAAAAATAATGCTTTCTACGCTAAGGTTATCGAAGCGCACGAGAAGATTAAAAAAGGCGAGAAAATTACACCAGCGTTATTGGGTGGTTTAGAGTGTGGTAAATGCCACTATTAATAGATAGAGTTTAGTAAGAACGTTCGAATAAACAGTAATATAGCTTAAATGGAAAGCAACAAAAAATACTGGAAAGGCTTAGAGGAGTATAACAATACACCCGATTTTGTTAAGAATAGCAAAAACGAATTCGCCGAGCCACTTCCAATAGAAGATGTTTTAAATGAAGCAGGGTTAAGTACCGTTACCCCACGCCGCGACTTTTTAAAGGCGTTAGGTTTTGGTTTAGGTGCCGTTACATTAGCTGCCTGCCAAAGTACACCGTTAAAAAAATCTATCCCTTATTTGGTAAAACCTGAAGAGGTTACTCCAGGTATTCCTAACTATTATACGTCTAGCTTTAATGGCCAGAGTATTTTGGTTAAAACAAGGGAAGGTCGGCCGATTAAAATTGAACCAAATCTAAATGCGGGTCAATTTAACTGCGGTACGGATGCGAGAGCGCAAGCTTCGGTTTTAGATTTATATGATGTATCTAAACTAAAAGCGCCAGCTTTAGTAAAAGATGGAAAAGTTGAAGAAACTACCTGGGCAAAAATCGACAGCTTTGTAAAAGGCGAGTTGGCAAAAGCACAGGCGGGTGGAAAGAAAATCCGTGTTGTAGCATCAACCGTAAACAGCCCATCAACTAATGCAGTTATTGCGCAGTTTATTGCAAAATATCCTGCTGCTAAATTGGTTCAGTACGATGCGGTTTCTTATACTGGTATTATCCAGGCTAACCAAAACAGTTTCGGTAAAGCAGTTTTACCTAAATACAACTTTGATAAGGCCGATTTAATTGTAAGTTTCAGTGCCGATTTCTTAGGTACCTGGATTAGCGGAGAAGAGTTTACTGCTCAGTATACTGCTAACCGTAACTACAAATCGTTAGAAAATAAAAAAATGAGCCGCCACATTCAGTTCGAAAGTGGAATGAGCTTAACAGGTACCAATGCAGATACCCGTGTTCCGGTTAAATTATCGGAAGAAGGACCTGCTTTAATTGCCTTATACAATGCAATTACCGGTAGTGCTTTACCTGGCGGAACGTTAGGTAACAACACCACTGCCGATAAAGTAATTAAATTGGTAGCTAAAGAATTAGTACAAGCTAAAGGTAAAGGCCTTGTAGTTTGTGGTTCGAACGATGTTTCTACTCAGATTTTAGTAAATGCCATTAACGCCGCTATCGGAAGTTATGGTACTACTATCGATTTGGATAACCCTTGTTATTTATATGCAGGTAACGATGCCGAATTCAATGGCTTAGTTGCTGAAATGAACCGCGGCGAAGTTGGTGCTGTTTTATTCTTAAACAGTAACCCAGTTTACGATGCTGCAAATGCCAAAGCATTTACTGATGCATTAGCTAAGGTTCCTGCTAAAATTTCATTCTCTGATCGTGCTGATGAAACTGCAACCGCTTGTGATGCCATTGCAATTAACCATAACTATTTAGAATCATGGGGTGATGCAAACGCTTACGAAGGATATTATTCTATCGTTCAGCCAACTATCAACCCTGTTTTCAATAGCCGCCAGGCTGAAGAAAGTTTATTAACCTGGGCTGATGCTCCGGTTAAAGATTACTATCAGTTTGTACGCAGCAACTGGGAAGCTAAAATGTTACCAGCTGTTGGTTTGAAATGGGAAGAAGTTTTAGAAAAAGGAGTGGTTACTGCAACAGCAAAAACCGCTGGAGTATATTCATTCACACAATCTTTAGCACAAGTTGCTACTTCAATTGCGAATAGCAGCAAAGCTTTAGCTAAAGAAGTAGAATTACAGGTTTACGAAAGCATCCCGATGCGTGATGGTAAAAATGCAAACAACGCATTCTTACAAGAGTTACCTGATCCGGTTTCTAAAGTAACCTGGGATAACTATGTTGCACTTGCACCTAAGTTTGCCGAGAAATTAAAGGTTAAAGAATTTGATGTTGTAACGGTTAAAGCGAGCAACGGATATTCAGTAGATCTTCCGGTATTGATCCAGCCAGGGCAAGCACAAGGAACTGCATCTATCGCATTAGGTTATGGCCGTACCAAAGTTGGTAAAGCTGGTAACGATGTGGGTAAAAATGCTTTCCCTTTTGTTTCTTTTGTAAATGGAACTTTCCAATATGCTACTTCGGTAACCATTACCCCAACAGGCGGTTATTACGAATTGGCTCAAACACAAACTCACCACTCTTTCGAGGGCCGAGCAGTGATTAAAGAAGCTACTTTTGCGGCGTACTTAAAAAATCCTGGAGCTGGTAACGAAAAAGGCGAGCATAAAGATTACGATCTTTGGGATCAATACGAAAAACCAGGTAACAACTGGGTTATGGCAATCGATTTGAATGCTTGTACAGGTTGTGGTTCTTGTATTGTTGCCTGTAACGTAGAAAACAACATTCCTGTTGTAGGCCGTGATGAGGTTCGCCGTCGTCGTGAAATGCACTGGATCCGTATCGATCGTTATTATAGCTACGAAACTGCAGCTGGTGATGTAACCAGAGAGAAAGAAATTGCTAAGTTAGAAGACTTAGATCATGTTTCTGTGGTTCACCAGCCAATGTTATGCCAACACTGTGATCATGCACCTTGCGAAACAGTTTGTCCGGTATTGGCAACTGTACACTCAAGTGATGGTTTAAACCACATGGCTTATAACCGTTGCGTAGGTACACGTTACTGTGCGAATAACTGTCCGTATAAAGTACGTCGTTTCAACTGGTTTAACTACTGGAACGATTCACGTTTCGATAACTATTTAAATAACGAGTTTACCCAATTAGTTTTAAACCCTGATGTAACTACACGTTCGAGAGGGGTAATGGAAAAATGCTCTATGTGTATTCAACGTATACAAGGTGGCAAATTACAAGCTAAACTGGAGAAACGTCCATTAAAAGATGGCGATATTAAAATGGCTTGTCAGGAAGCTTGTTCAGCAAATGCGATTGTATTTGGTGATGCAAATGATCCAAATTCAGAGGTTTCAAAAGCATTACGTTCTGAGCGTATCTACTACGTATTAGAAGAGATCAATGTGAAACCGGGTATCGGATACATGACAAAAATTAGAAACACAGATACAACAGTACAAGCGTAAGCTTTAGTATAAAGAAAATACAAATTATGTCAGGACATAACGAATCAATACTTAGAGAACCATTAATTACCGGAGATAACATCACGTATGC
This sequence comes from Pedobacter sp. 01N416, assembly GCF_056399685.1. Classification (NCBI taxonomy): domain Bacteria; kingdom Pseudomonadati; phylum Bacteroidota; class Sphingobacteriia; order Sphingobacteriales; family Sphingobacteriaceae; genus Pedobacter; species Pedobacter sp. 01N416. Next base: position 3,902 of record NZ_JBFTRT010000062.1, on the reverse strand, counting down.
AAAAATTACGGATGATATTTTAGGCCCGGTAGAAAACAAGCCAAATAAAGCTTGGTGGATTGGTTTTACCTTTGCTTCATTAGGCGCTTTACTTTGGGTGGTTGCAGTGAGACCTTTACCAAACCAGTTCGGGTCACTTTGGGTAAACTTTAACTCACCATTGGTATGGGATATGTTTRCAATCTCTACTTACTTCTCGGTATCATTATTATTCTGGTACACGGGTTTATTACCAGATATTGCTACCATCCGCGACCGTGCAGTAGGCACACGTAGAAAAATCTATTCTATCTTCTCTTTTGGATGGAGTGGAAGTGTTAAAACATGGCAGCGTTTCGAAGCGGTGTCGTTAATCTTAGCAGGTATTTCCACACCACTTGTACTTTCGGTACACACGATTGTATCAATGGACTTTGCAACATCGGTAATTCCAGGATGGCACACCACGATCTTCCCTCCATATTTCGTAGCAGGGGCGATCTTCTCAGGTTTTGCGATGGTATTAACCTTATTATTGGTTGCACGTAAAGTATTAGGCTTAGAGAACTACATCACCATGTTCCACATCGAGTCGATGAATAAAATCATCATCTTAACCGGATCTATCGTAGGTGTGGCTTATTTAACAGAGTTTTTCATCGCCTGGTATTCGGGTTCTGAATATGAGCAATATGCTTTCATTAACAGATCTACTGGTCCTTACTGGTGGGCATACTGGATGATGATGACTTGTAACGTAATCTCACCACAACTATTATGGTTCAAGAAAATCCGTTTAAGCATCCGTGCTACCTGGATCTTATCTATCGTAGTAAACATCGGTATGTGGTTTGAGCGTTTCGTAATTATTGTTACTTCATTACACCGCGATTATATTCCATCAAGTTGGGCGATGTTTTATCCAACATGGGTTGATATCAGTGTATTCGTAGGTTCAATTGGTTTGTTCTTTACTTTATTCTTATTATTCTTAAGAGTATTACCATCAATCGCTATAGCAGAGGTTAAATTATTATTAAAAACTGCAAGTGAGCAAGCCAAAATGAAACAGATTAAAGAAGGGCATGAGAATAAAGAATACGTTGCAGAATACGTAGAGTCTTTAGAAAAATTTGATAGTGTTAAACAAGAAGATTACGCAAAAATATAACAATGAGTGATATCAAATATATTTTAGGCAGTTTTGGCGATCCTGACGAAATGATGCACGGCATCGAAAAGCTTCAGGAAAATAACATCAGCATTCATGATGTATATACACCGATGCCTATACACGGAATAGAAGCCAAATTAGGAATTAAAAGATCTAGAATCGATATCGCGGCATTTTGCTTTGGTATTACCGGTACTTGCTGTGCATTCGCTTTGATTTATTTCTGCGCAGTAATCGATTGGAGAGTAAACATAGGTGGTAAACCATCATTTGCATTACCGGATTTTATTCCGATAATGTTCGAGCTTACAGTATTATTCTGTGCTTTCGGTATGGTGTTAACTTATTATGCATCTACTCACTTATTTCCGGGAAGAGCACCAAGAGTGATGGATTTACGTGCTACTGATGATCGTTTTGTTATTGCAGTTGATGCAAAAGACAATGTAGAACATACTGTAATTGATGGATTATTAAAAGATGCAGGTGCTTTAGAAATAAAGTATAATGAAAGGAAGTACATTAGCTATGAATAAGAATAAATTTGTTTACACGGCGTTTTTAGCTATCGCTTTTGCAGCTACCTTTTCTGCTTGTAAAGATAAACGCAGTACTGGCTTAGAATATGCCAGAAACATGTATGATCCGATTGCTTACAATCCAGATCAACCAAACAAAAATTTTAAAGATGGTAAAACAGCTCAGTTGCCACCTGCACATACTAAACCAGTAGGTTTTACTGAATATGATGAGTATCCCAATACAAAAGAAGGATATGAAGCAGCAGGTGTGAGTATGGTTAACCCTTTACCAGTAGATACAGTTAATTTAGCTCAGGGTAAACACTTATTTACCGTTTTCTGTAGCCCTTGCCACGGAGAAAAAGGCGATGGACAAGGACACTTAGTTAAAATTGAGAAATTTAGTGGTGTACCTGCTTATCAAACAGGCGCATCGTCTAGAGGTGGTAACATGGTTGATCTTACTGCAGGTAAAATTTACCACACCATTACATACGGTGTAAATAACATGGGCTCGCATGCTTCGCAAATCTCACCAACAGATCGTTGGAAAGTGGTGATGTATGTTCAACAATTACAAAAAGGACAATAGTAAAGCAGAATATAAATGGGAACTCACAATATTAATTTTAGTGAACAGTTTGAGTTTACAGGTAAAGTAAAAACCTTAAGCATTGTTGGTATCGTTATCGGTATTGCGGCTGTATTGTTCGGTTTCTTAGCCGGCGATAAAGTAATGCACGAGCGTACTTTTGCTAACCTGTTGCTTATGGCATATTACTTTGCATGCGTTTGTATGTCGGGTACATTTTTCCTGGCTGTTCAATATGTAGCTCAAGCAGGTTGGTCTGCATCAATTTTACGTGTACCACAAGCTATGGCAAAAACATTGCCTATTGCAGCTGTAATACTTGTTGTAGTAATTTCGGCAGGTTTATATACACATAATCTATATCACCACTGGCATGCTGATGGATTAACTGATCCAAACAGCCCTAACTACGATTCTTTGATCGCTGGTAAGTCGGTGTTCTTAAATGTACCTTTTTTCTTAGGCCGCCAAGTGGTGTTCTTGGGTATATATAGTATATTTTCGATCATGTTTGTTAAGTTTTCTTACAATGAAGATTTAGCAGGTGGTTTAAATTCTTACAGAAAAAGCTTTAAAAATGCTTGTATCTTCTTGGTAATTTACGGTTTTACAACGCCAATTTTTGCTTTCGATACTGTAATGTCATTAGAGGCGCACTGGTTCTCAACCATGTTCGGTTGGTATAACTTCGCCGCTATGTGGGTAAGCAGTTTAGCTACTATCGCCATTATCCTTATCTTATTAAGAAGAGCTGGTTATATGCAATGGGTTAACAATAGCCACTTACACAATTTAGGTCAGTTTATTTTCGGTTTCTCTATCTTCTGGACTTACGTATGGTTTGCTCAATTCTTATTGATCTACTATGCAAACATGCCTGAAGAGACTGTATATTTCTACAAACGCTTTGAATATTACAAGTTCTGGTYTTTCTTAAACCTGGCCATGAACTTCTTAGCGCCAGTATTATTATTAATGGACAGAGATAACAAAAGAACAGATGCAAAATTATTGTTCGTTTCTATTGTGGTACTTTTAGGTCACTGGGTAGATTACTACCAAATGATTATGCCAGGAGCGGTAGAAGAAGGACATAATGGTTTTGGGATCATTGAAATTGGTACTGCAATAGGTTTCGTAGGATTGTTTACCTTTACGGTTTTAACATCATTAAGCAAAAAACCGTTAATTGCAAAGAACCACCCATTATTACAAGAAAGTTTGCATCATCAACTGTAGTGGTGATAGGATAAAGCAAATATTTAATTATTATTATAATTAGCAGTACAGCGTACTACTTTTAAGAAAATGAGTTTAAGAAAGTTTATAACGAATAAAACGACCGCAGCTTTAGCAGTATTGATTACTGTTTTTGCAAACACTAGCGTATTTGCGCAAGATGCAGCAGCAGGTGCTGCCGCGGCACCGAAAGTTGATATGGGTGAGGTTTATAAATCGGTAATATTTTATATTCTGGTTTTCCTTGCCGTATGCTTATTCATTGCAATTATTGGTAAAGCAATAAGAGTATATGAATTAAGCCGCGAAGCACAAGGTAAATCTGTTGGCATTAACTGGAACAGGGTACACGCAAGTTTATTTGCGCTGTTCTTGGTGTTAGGTTTATATGGTGTAT
>NZ_JBFTRT010000061.1:0-13765 GCF_056399685.1 Pedobacter sp. 01N416 | reverse complement strand
CGCAGGGGCTGCGCAAGATACTGGACATGACCAGGCTGATCAGTTTGGTGATCCTAACTATGCATATTTACATTTATGGTTACCAAGCTTTCAGGGAATGGAACTTAAGCACAATGATCACAGATCGCCTGTTTTTCAATTTTGCAAAACTGGAGATGTTCCGGCATCCGCTGTTGACCAAGGCTGTGGTACTGCTTTTTTTGGGTATCTCACTAATCGGGGCCAAAGGCAAAAAATCAGAGGAGCTGAAGTTAAAGCCCATCCTTTTACAGATTGCTATTGGGTTAATGGTTTATTTTTCAAGTGGGATCTGTTTCCTGTTCCATTTTCCACCGGATGTTTTTGTCTGTCTTTATATGGCGTTTCTTGGTGCAGGATACCTTTTGCTTTTGAAAGGCGGTACTGAACTTTCGAGGTTGATCAAAGACAGGATGCAAAAGGACATATTCAATAGCGAGAACGAAACTTTTCCGCAGGAGGAAAGGCTGCTTGAAAACGAATATTCTTTTAACCTGCCGACAAAATACCACCTAAAGGGAGAGGTGAGGGATGGCTGGATCAACTGTGTGAACCCTTTTCGAAGCATTTTAGTATCGGGCTCTGGTGGTGCGGGTAAAACCTATTTTGTGATCCGCCATATTATTGATCAGCAGATCAAAAAGGGTTTCTGCCTATTTTTATATGATTTTAAGTTCGATGACCTGACCAAGATGGCCTATAATAAGCTGCTGAAGTACCAGCAGAATTATAAGGTCGTCCCTTCATTTTACATCATCAATTTTGAGGATTTAAACCGTACGCATAGGTGTAATCCCTTGGATCCGCAGGCTATGGAGGACATTACCGATGCGACCGAGGCCAGCCGTACGATCATGATGGGCCTGAACCGGGACTGGTTGAAAAAACAAGGGGACTTTTTTGTGGAATCACCGATCAATTTTTTAACGGCTATTATCTGGTATTTACGCAAATACGAAAATGGGAAGTATTGCACTTTGCCCCATGTGATCGAGCTGATGCAGGCGGATTATGATCCGCTGTTTGCGGTATTGCAGCAGCAGGAGGAGATCAAGGTGCTGATCAATCCTTTTATCTCGGCGCTTCAGAACAATGCCCAGGCGCAGCTGGAGGGACAGATTGCCTCGGCCAAGATCGGTCTGGCAAGGTTGGCATCGCCACAGCTGTATTACGTGCTGACAGGAAACGATTTTACGCTGGATATCAATAATCCCGACGAGCCCAAGATTGTATGCATGGGCAACAATCCGCAGAAGATCGATACTTATGGGGCGGTGCTTTCACTGTATGTGAACAGGATGCTGAAACAGATCAATAAAAAAGGGAAAAGCAAATGCAGCCTGATCTTCGATGAATATCCTACGCTGGTGGCCAATCTGATCACCACGATTTCGACGGGCAGGTCGAACCTGATTTCCTGTACGCTGGGCATCCAGAGCATTGAGCAGGTGAAAAAGGAGTATGGTGCGGAACAGGCGGAGATCATCTTGGGGATCTGTGCCAATATCATCAGTGGCCAGGTTTCAGGTGACAGTGCGAAGAAATTCGCGGAGACTTTTGGGAAGATTATGCAGGATCGGCAGAGCATGAGCATCAACAGTTCGGATACTTCTATTTCTAAATCGACACAGATGGATTATGCGGTTCCGGCATCGAAGATTGCGACTTTTTCATCGGGAGAGTTTGCGGGGATTGTGGCTGATAGTCCAAACGAGAAGATCAAACTGAAGATGTTTCATGGGGAGATCCAGAATGATCATGAGGCTATTGCTAGGGAGGAGGCAGGTTATGTGCCGATACCTGTAGTGGCTAATGTTACAGGAATTGATGTGGAGGAGAATTATAAGAGGGTTAAAAAAGAGGTGGCGGGTATTGTCCGCCAGGAACTGAAAAAGATAGGAGAATCGAGCAGGGGAATTTTGCCTCAAGGGGACCAACCTGCGAAGGTGGGAAAAGGGCAGCGTGAGAGAAAGGTAAAGGGGGATAGGCCTGCGGTGAAGTGTAATGGGAGAGATGTTAAAGACGAACCAATTAAGGCTGTTTCGATGTAAAGAGTCGTTCATAAATTACTGTTTATCAAAAAAATGCAAATAATACTTGAAGTCTTGAATCCAATGTTTATATTTGATTGTAACAAATAAGTTACTTTTGATTATGACAGAAATTATCAAATACATTTTTGAGGGTAAGGTTTCTTCTCGGATCTGGATCCTATTGGCAACCTTAAGTGGGTTCTTATTACTAGCATCATCCTTTTATATTAACATTTTAGGATTGGCTTCATTGAAAGTTAGGTATGGAGAATGGTTAGGGATAGTGTTTTTAATTTCGTCTGCTTTTATCTTGATTAGGATATTATACTGGTTCTTTAATAAAATTTCGTTCGAATGGAAGTGGTTTTGGCATAAAAAAAATATACAGAGAAATGTATATTCAATGGATCTTACAGAAAAATATTTATTAAGAGAATTCTATTTGCAAAATAGAGATACACTTGCGCTTCCCTTTATTGATCCTACAGTAGCAAGTTTGATATCAAAAGGCATACTCAGGCAAGTTGGCAACTATGGTGAGAATCATTATGGCTCATTATCCTTTAATTTTTCCATCAGTAAATATGCGAGAAAATATCTTTCCTATGAGTTTTTTAGTCTGTCTGTCGGCAATAGATATAATGAATTCGAATTAGCGGAAATCCGCAATTCCAGACCGCAATATTTACTTGGCAGATAATATTGATCGAGAATCTTTAAGGAAGATAATGTTTTAAAAGATCTTTAACCTCAAAAAGGTTCAACGAAGATTTTGAAACATCACTCGGATGCACAACGATTATTAATTTATTAGAAAAAATCTGATCTTCAGATGCATTAATAAAAGACTGTGCGATGATAGCAATTAATTTTTTCCTACTGGTTGTAAGTCTTCCGAGACCTGATCCTATAGCAGGTATAACGGTATCAATCTGTTCGCCTTTATTTGCAATGAAGTCCCAAAGTCCATCGAGTGATTTTTGAACGTTATTCAGAGTGGTACGGGCATTATTATTAAAATTTAGATCGGACATTGCAAACCAATAAAAGAACTGATCACCCTCTCTAAATTTTACTGTTGTTCCAAAATCATATCTGTGTTTTTTCCCTGACTCTTTATTGACAGATGTATATTCTAAGCCAGAGAGCCCTTCTTCTATTTTTTGATCTAATTGATTGATACGTTCAGAGTAGAATTTTTCAGTAAACTGGCCTTGAAGGCTTCTTGGAGAAATAACCCCATTTGCAATATTTGTATCAAATGTGGTGTTTGTACTTATGACCTTTTGTCCTGCTATATTGAATATATCATCTATATGAACCTCAATTGAAAGGTCCTGCCCTGGATATTTATAAGTTATTTTCTTTACTGGACGTCTAGTGAAAATAACAGTAATCAGGCCAACAAGAATAAGTATGTAGATCCAAAATGCGGGTAATGTGGTTTTATCGACTAAGTGAAATGAATCAGAAATATCCACAATAGTCCATGTTCCGCCCACCACGGCAATGAAGGTTTTTACGGAGTCTACGCTCCATAGCGCATAAAGCCAATAAGATTTTGTTCTAAGGGAACGTAAATGGTAATTCATTTTATAGCCCTAAATTATCGTAAACTGATTGTACGTAATTATACGGCCCAGAATGTCCCTGGCTTAGATGTGATTTATAGGCCGATGGCCAATTTTTGATCGCATAGTCAATAATCTTGTGGCCGAAAGGTACATGAATAACCAGCTCTTCTCTTAATATTGGTGGGCAGAGTACTCGGTTTATCTCCCTTTTCTTATCTAAGTTTACAGCAATAATGGGAATACCCATATTTATCGCTACTTCAATTTCCCACCTTACAAATTTGTAAAGATTTTGCGTACTGTTTCCAATGAGAACAATAAAAACATCACTTGCATTCAATCTCGTTTTTAAACTGCGTTTGATAGTTTCTTCAGAACTGCTATCCCTTGCTTGAGTTAGATCATGAGCATTTACAAAAGTAAAATCAAATTTTTCATTTTCGTGCCAGGCCTGCATTAATCTATAATAATTGATATCGTTGTCGCCGTCAAAACAGGCATAACATGTTCCATTGTACATATTCCTAATTTGTTTAATGTTATAAATATATGAACTACTCTTAATACATATTATTTTTTATTAAAAAAGGGTGTATTTACCCTCAATCGCCATTTATTATATTATGACGGTCGTTTTATTTTGCTATCAATATGATGTTGTTTGATTCTTCTGCCTCTGCATTTGGTTGTGCGGTATTTTACACAACTAATAATTCAAAGACGACAATCTCGTTAAAATGATCCTTAACATTTCTTTTTCGTGATGTGGTATCTTTAGAGTTGGATTTTTTCCTGTTAGTTTATGTATCATAATTCCATCGTTGGTTTCCTGTATCCTGATAATATCTTCCAGCTTAATGATGTGCGCTTTTTCAGCACCATAATGTAACAGTCTTTTTTGGGTGAGGTATATTGGCCCTGAACTGATCAGTTTGGAATATGTTCCGCCATATTTCGAACGCATTGCCCTTTCCTCATACCAGGCAACATTCTCGATATGCAAATGGCAGCTTTCGCTTTTCTGTAGGCTGATCAGTGGGTTGAGCAAGGGTAATGGCGTGTTTTCCAGTGCCCAATAAAGCTTCCCATAATTGAACAGTTGCATGGTCCTGGCATCTGAGTTTGGTGTGATATTTAGGTTCTGACAGAGCAATTTCCATTGCTCTTCGTCCCTTGGGGAAATCCGTTTGGTCTGTATGAGTTTGGTGAAATACTGGGTGACGAAATTGGTACGGATTCTATTGGAAATTTCTGTTATTATCTTTTTTGGAAGTTGTAACTGTTCCTCCAGGCGGTCGAGCTGGGTTCTTTCTTCCTCTGAAAAACGCCCGTCTGCGATAGCCTTTACATAACATTTTTCATAGACTGTTGCACCTATTCCCCAGGTCAAGAAAGATACCTGGCTATCGTCAAGGGCTAGGATCTGTTGGAGGTATTCCAGTTTTTTAYGGTTGCCAAGCTCAAGTTTGAAGTCCTTGATGAGGTTATTGAGCATAACAGCGTAAAACTCTTCCATATTCAGCCTAAATTCTTCCATCAGTATAATTCCGTACCGGTTGCCAATTTCTGCTATCTGCTCTTTGGTAATCATCGCAATGGGCTGGGTAGCCAAAAGGTTATTGACTTCTATGATGGCATTTTCACTTGGCTGTTGCCCAAATATCCTTTGCATCAGGCTCGGGCGGAGAAGGTTTTTCTGTTGGTATACCATGGCTTAATATTTTCTGTATTCTTCGTAAATTGGGGAGTTCCAGTTGCAGACCCCTCCATGCCAGGAGCAGGCACCTCGGCCACTTGCGCCGGATGTTGTACCATCACAACAAAGGGTGATATAACCCGAGATTCTGCGTTTTAAGGGGTTGATTTTGTTGTAAAGTGTTTTGGCTCCGGAATAGTTAAGGTCACGCGATCTGCCAAGATCCGCTACTGCCAATTTTATTTTGCCAAGCTTATAATAACAGTAGGCACGGTCATAAAGCAGTTTCGCGTCTTCGCCATGGTCACCCAGCACTTTGTCAAAATGGCTTAATGCCGATTGGTATTTTTTCCATTTGAGCAGGTCTTCTCCGCGGACAGAGTCCCGGTCGTTTGTCGCTTTTCCAAGTGCAACGGTATCCGCTATGGTCGTGAGAAAGGTGGCCGCCGTAACCAGTGCGGCGTCTGCCTTTTCGGGGTTGTGTTTTTGGGTACTATAGCGGGATAGATATAGATTCAGGCTGTCCAGCCGTTTCCTGTTTTCTTCTTTTTTTATTTCCTGTTTTCTTTTTTCCTTGGCGAGATCGGCGATACGCTGTTTTTCAGCAAGTATATCCATGTGGTGGTAATGGACCAATAAAGGAATTAGTATAATCCCGGCAAGCATGTAGCTGCCCAGCCTGATCCTGTGGGTCAGTGAAAACAGTAGCTTGCGCTCTAGCCAGGATCTTCCGGCGGGAAGGGTGACGATGGCGGCAAAACCCAGAACCAGCGAGATGACTGGATGGGCAATATACACTGCTGCGAAAATGAGCAGCACGATAAAGATGATAATATCGATAATTTCTTTACTGGTTTTTTTTGGCTTTTTATTCGGGTTGTTTTTCTTCGCGTTGAAATAATCGGGCAATACCTTTGCAGGCTGAGGGATAAGGTCCGGGATATATTTATGTTTGGACATGAGCGTGCGTATTTGGGAGGTTAATGTAGTGTTTTTTAATGCTTGTTTATGTCGGTCAACGGCCTTTTATATTGTTGCTGTCCACGATTTGAAACTCATCGACCTTATTGTCAACGTCAAGCTGGACGATAAACCATTTTGCCCGGACAGGTGGGGTATAGTGCTGGATGATGGGGTAGAAAAGTTGCCTGTCCCTGCCATTGTAGTTTTCGGGTTTGCCGAGCAGGGCAATGAGTTCGTCCTTGGTCAGCCCCTTAATTTTCTGATGACTGATAAGATCCTTCAGCATTGTGTCGCGGAAAACATATCCCATGCTGTCTCTTTTAGACCACTTCTGGCTGTCAAATGTTGTTTTTTTGACACTGGTTATGCAGGCGGAAAAAATGCAGAGTAGGAGGATTGGGAAAAGGATTTTTGACATCGGCATTTATATTTTTTCTTCAATTAGACTAAATTAGAAAGTTCATTTTGAATCTAGTTATGGTTAACCGTAAAGCTGCAAAATAAAAGAAGGCCAATGAGCGTGTTTTTCTGCTTGGCTGATCATTTTCCAGCATACTTTCTAAAAGCAGTAATGGTTTGATAAACACCGTATCCGACTAGAATTCTTGCTAGCTGATAAAGTATGTCAGCTTCATCGATTTTCTTTTGGGATGGGTTTATGGTTTTTTTGTCTTTTTTAGTCGCGGCGCAAGACCGATCTGCTTTACCCTTGACATAGGAAATACGTCATAACGTCCGTCTTTCTCATGATAGAAGAAGATAAAGCTCTGTGTTTTTCCTATAAAATAGTTCTCTTGATCTGAAACTAGTTCTCGGTCGTCAAGAACGATTTTAGTGCCAAGGGTGGAGTGGTTATCCAAAATAGAATCGGCTTGGGATTTTGCAAATGCAAAAACCAATCCTAAAGTGAAAATACTCCACATCAATAAAGTCATCAGCAATCTGGAAGTATGACTAGACTTTTCCCGGTCATGTTTAAGGTTTATCTCATTAAGAACGATTACGTAAAAACAATTATCTAAATAAGTTGAATGTTGTCATAACTGATATTGGTGATGAAAAATCTATAGAAAGGCTTTTAAAGAACAATGAAGTATCCGGTTGCTTCGGAACTCGACATTCTGAAGCGATTGCCTTAAGATATCAAACCCTCATACCGGGACAACAAGACAAGATTTCGAAATCCGTTAAACTCAGAGAGGACGGATATTGCCCAACATTAAGAGCTGGAACTGACAGTAGTAAAGGTAGTTATCAAGCAGTTAGGCCGATACATCCGACGCAAGCCCGTGTAATCACCCCGCGGGAAGCGGCGAGACTACAAGGTTTTCCAGATTGGTTTCAGTTTCATGAAACTAAATGGCATAGTTTTAGGCAGATCGGAAACAGCGTATGTCCAATAGCTGCCGAGAAAGTGTTAACGGCCATAAAAGCAACACTTAGTATATAACCTTAGAATAATAAGGAAGGTATTTGTAATATTTATAGTATCCTTCGATAAGCGTGACATGTTCATTCTGGGTCGTTCCGTAAAGGAAGTCCAACGATTTAGCCATGTCCGAAATGTTGGACGCTGGAATTTTCTTATCTATTTCTATTCGTTCCAACACGGTCATAGCTGGTACTGCTATATGATGGGCGTCGATGAATTCTGTACCAATAGGACTGGATTGATAAAACTCCCAGGTTTCGATCTTGGTCTGTTCCATAATTTTACAAAAATCAGTTTGACCGGTTATTAATCCGCAAATCGTTGTCATAGTCTGACCGTCTGCATAAAGAAAGGCCGACAAGTGATTAAAAGTTAAATTTTTGTTGGCTTTAGCCAAACCTCGGTTTATAGCTCTAATCCCCATCGCTCGGACTACACCGGAAAAGTTTTTTAAAATATCTCTATTAGTAATATTTTCAGGAATGTATAATTGATAAGTCGGATCGTTTTTTAAAAATTCCTTAACGCTATTCGCGTCAGTTACCGCACAGCCGACTTGATTAGAATCAATAAAAGAACCGATTTGTGCGTTAAAAGTAAACTTCAATATGTCTAAAGCCGACAGTTTTTCCGCAATTAACTCCAGATCGACAAGCTGTTGTCTCAAATCTTTAGGTGCCGCATAATCTAGCCAAATTATTTGATTAGTGTCACTTTTGAAAGTAAATTCTGTAATGTAATCGGTACTTTTTTTGTTATAGATATTTAAAAAATGATAAGGATTATTAAAGCATTGCCTCGAATATGCGGAGAAGTCTATTTCAATGCAATCCATATCTGTAATACCAAGTTCGATGTGAAATAATTTGAAATCTTCCAAAAATGCGGCACCGAACCCCACGTACTTATATTTTTTCAAGTCGATTTGGGAAGAACCATCTAGTATTTTTAAAAGAGCGATAAATAGGTTCCGCTCGATCGCTTTATGCGGACGAAGATGATACGGAATAGTCGCCCCGGTTATTTTTGCCTTGCTCATAATTAATATTCGATTTGCGAATGGATTTCATCAAAGCACCATCCACCTACCTCCGCCGCAGATGTGCTTTTTCCATCTAAAAAATAAGTCCTGACCGCTTCAACTTTTTCTTTTTCCCGAACGAAACTGATGGTTACAAACAGATTTCGGACCTCTTCATTAGGTTTAGGTAAATTAGGTAATTGAAATTCTGCACTTTCGTCCTTTTTTGTAACAGTTTGTAGTTTAATTAAAGGAGATTTCGTTTGGCCTGGCTTTAATGCGTTAATAGTTTTAGGTGATTCAAATAGTTTGGCCCTTTCTTCACTAGGGGTTTTCCAGTCATTTGTAAACGACGTGAAAAATCTAAGCCCTTCTTTAATTTTATTTTTAACATCGGCATAAATTTCGGAACTGGTATCCAATCCTCTTTTGGTAGTTGTAACCGGTAGACTAATTGGATTGTTTGACCGAAAATGTACTACACCCGCAATGGATATAAATTGTGTGTGGTATTTAGGAACGGGGGACTCGCCCCATCCGGTTAAAAAGGTTTTATCACAATACAAAACTACTCGGTCATTACAGATAACGGTAATACCTGCATTTTCACTTTGCGATTTTGCATAACTGCCATCCAACTCTTTATCTATTTCATCCTCACTCGCCGGTGGCCTGTAAAAACCGATAATAATTTCGACGTCGACGTCCTTAATTTTTGTAGCATAAACATAAGGCCTTATGGCTTTCTGCATCGCATCAGCCGGTTCTGTAGTTATAATATTAAGCTCCAAAGGTTCGATTTTCGTTCCATTTAACTTGATAACGAAACCCTGCTGAACGATATAACCATAATGCTGCTTTAGGGCAATGGTTAAATCTCTTAAAAAACCGCTTTTATCTTTAAATTGTTGGCTGATGTTCGTATGAAGGCTTGTAATTTTAACGGAAGTTCCTTCCTCGGACAAAATGCCGTCCAAGTGCAGTTTATTTAAAAGCGTATAATCAAAGTGCCAGTCCGGATTTGATGACCAAAATTTAGGGATACTGACCTTGAAAATATCGTCTTTATCAAAAGACACGACATCTGCCTCCATTCCGATTTTAAATATCGCGCGTTTCATACCTATGCCATACATTCCAAGGGTTTCAAGATTATCATCATCGTGATATTCTTCCGATCTCCCCATTTTGAACGCGTAGTTTTTTGCGATTTCTAAAGGAATACCACCGCAATTGTCCTTTAAAATGAATTCATTTTCATTGATAGTGATTTCTCCATAGTAACCGCTATAACTGTCTTCAACTGCCTTTTTCTTATTTTGTCGATGCACTCCGTCAATGCAATTATCAAGTAAGTCCATAATTGCATCCATCAAGGCAATATCTCTTGTTAACATCGCTACGAAAAATCTTTTTGTAGGTTGGGCGGAAACAGTCCCCGTTGTAGATTTAGTTTGTGTTTTTTTTTTTTTGCATGGCTCGTGATAATTCCACCAATATATTATTTATTAAGTAAGATTGCCAATATTATCGTAACTCAAATTAGTTTACAAATGTTGGGTAACTTTTTATGGTCAAATATTATCATGAAAGTGACTGATATTTTTCAAAAAAAGGAGCGAAATTATGCGTAGTATAAAAGGCGAAAATGCTATGCCTAGGTTAGCTGTTAGAAAATCTTTGTTTCGATTAGATTATAGATATAGTTTGCACCGAAAAAATTTACCCGGTACACCAGACATTGTTTAAAACAATATAAAATTCTCATATGGTTCATGGATGTTTTTAGCACGGTCACGATAATTGCAAGAGATCTGGTTTACTAAAAACTGAAATTGATTTCTGATATATCAAAATTGAGACTAATAAAAACGGAACCTGCGCCTATGCCAAGCAATCTTTCATACTTTTTAGTCTTCCAAAAAAGATAAGACGTCGCCATCATCCCTAATATACCACGACACAAATTTCCTATGATGTTATAAAAGTCGCTGTTCAAAAAACGTGGAGTATAACAGTGCTGCCATTCTTGTTTTTTCCATCCCTGAATATTGGTTGTAAAGTTCAATGTACATCTGCATGGCCTCAAACCATTCATGTAGATTAGCCTGTAGTTGGGGAGATCCGATGCTCTTGTAATTGAGCAAAGTCATCACAAATTCAAATTCATTTTGAGCCTTAGCCTCATTAAAATGGTTTTGAAGGTCATCGATAGCGTTTCCCATAAATAAATATATACCAAATTTAAAGTTGAATTACCTGTTCGTGCAATTGTACTGTAAGCCACCAGATCGAAAAGAGCAAATTGTCTTCAACGTTGTAGGTCCATACAAAAAGCAGTAATTAAATATCTTTTTCTATACTAAATTTTTGCTGTCAATGAAGTCCAATAGTTCCGTAACTAGCTTGGGTATTACTAAGCTTTCCTTTAAATCGGACCAGGTAAACTTTTTCTCCAGGATAGATTTATATATATACTCGGCAAGACTTTTTTTATAGTCTCCCCTCAATGTACCTCCTTGGCCCTCAGAAGTGAACTTTCTAAAACGTTTCTTTCCGTAGGAAAATTTGTCTGTAAAATAAGCACCTAACTTCAATGAGTCATCTCGAGAAATAAAACATGAGTTCACCTCTTGCTCTTTACAACCAATCTCATCAATCAACCATTTTTTTAAGATGTGATTAGGTATGAGGTTTTCAATTTCCGGAAGTTCAGTATTGAAATATTTAAAGTTCTTCTTTTTTATTGCCTTGTAGAATTCGTGTTTGAGTTCTTGGTTAAAATCGGAATCGGCCAGCAGAAATACATTTGAATTGACAAAAAAAGATTTGATTTCCCGCATTACTAACTGATCGCCAGGATCGATGGAACTATCCATGAAGTCATAATGGATTAGATTGGAACCTGCATATTCGATAAAAGTAAAGTTCATTCCCTCAATTGGGGCGACCCTTGCATTTTCTTCCCAACTACAATAAGCATACATAAAAGCTCGAAGATACAATCTGTCTGTAACGCCTTCTACCCAGATGGTGCAGTTGCTGACCAGTACTGAGGTGTTGAAAACGCCGAGCATTTCAAGGGTAGCATATTCATTGCCTGCAAATGATCTAATCGAGGAAGAGGTCTCGTCATTACGGCTGAAAACTAATATCTCGGTATCCGCAGTACTCAGAAGGGTTTCAGATAGTATATGGTTTGAATGGGTATTGATAAAATACCGATGGTTCTTTTTCGCAATTGCGGTGTTTTCCGAAATCGCTTTAATGAAAATGTTTTGAAAACCCGGATGAAGATTGTTTTCAGGTTCGTCTATGAAAATCCACGAATTGTCAGGCGCGGTAAAAATTGGAAACAACAAATTGATCACTGCCTGAACGCCATCGCCAAGATCATAAATGGCAACATCGTCCATCTCACCTGCAATAGAGAGGCGAATATGTTTATCGCTATTACCCTTGTTTTTCTGAGCAACAATATCAACTTCTCTGCCCTGAAAGAAAACCTCGCTAATAAAAGACTCAAATTCAGTGAAGTCCTGTCGGCCTTTTTTTGATCCATTTCGTGCTAGCTCGATCTTGTCATATAAATCAAGACCGGTTTCAATACTGAGGGAACGCACGTCTGCGAGACTATGCTGCTTGATTAAAGTTGATTTGAAAACATCTCCACTGACTCCTTCAAGCATTCTTGAAGATCTAAGAACAGGAATATAAACCATAGCCTTTCGAAAAGGCTCAAAACTTAGCGTATTTAGTTTAGTTAAATATGCATTTAATTTTCTGAAAATTTCAAGCTTAAGGTCAACGTGCTCGACCCAATCTCCCTCTGAGGTATTAGGCAGGGTCAACCTAATGTTGGATGTCCCAAGTGTAACGAATTATTTGGTGAGCTGTGGACAGAAAAGTAATTATTCAGGTCCTGTGAAGTCTGGCTTTCATCAATCGATCCGCTAAAACCCACCATAATAATATGTTCATTGATACTTTTTGCAGAAACCGCAACAAGTGGCTTAAAGATTTCTAGACTTTCCAAATAATCTTGATTGAGATCAAAATCACCCTCTAATAAAAGTTTTGATTCACGTTTGATAATATTCCGTAAAAACCGACTTTTCCGACTGTTATTAGCTCCGATAATGATGTTTACATCCTTAAGTTGATTTAAAAAGATAGCAGGTCGACCATTCTGTACGAACTCTGATTTGTTTATTGTATCCTGTAGACGAAGAAAATTCATGTATATTGAGAGATTAAATTCTGTGCACAATTTAGATTATTTTCGCCTAAATTATCTGATTTTTCAATAGGTGCTCGTTTTTTTGAGGTTGTAGATTTAAATACAATTGATCAACTATGTTTAACACCGACTGAGCAATTCCGGTTGGTGATAAGGAAATACGCCAAGGTGTTTCAGTAACTTAATAAATAGGCTTGGGAATCTTTGCTCTTTTCCGGAAAACTAACTAAGCCGCTAAAGTAAATAGAACAAGGGCGATGCGTTAATTATAAGACAAGATGCTAACGCCGTCATTTGGCAGGGGCAATGATTTTCATCCCGGGCAATTTGTGATTATCTTTGCCCCAGAAATGAAAAGCGAGCATATACGGGAAACCTTCGGAAATATTGATATTTATTTATTCGACCAGTTACTAAAAGGCACTTATGATGGGTGCAAAACTGTTTTGGATGCTGGATGTGGAACAGGAAGGAACCTGCTTTACTTTTTAAGAAGTGGTGCGCAGGTTTATGGGGTAGATCAAAATCCTGAAGCAATAGCACAGCTTAAAAATCTGGCCAGTGCCTTTCCCCATATCAATCCCGAAGAAAGCTTCAGCATAGCGCCTGTGGAACAATTACCATTTGAAAATGAAAGTTTTGATCTGGTCGTTAGTTCTGCTGTGCTCCACTTTGCGGAAAACCAGGAACATTTTGAAGCGATGTTAAGCGCTATGTGGCGCGTACTTAAACCCGGTGGATATTTCTTCTGTCGCCTGGCCTCAGAAATCGGTATTGAATCGCTGGTC
>NZ_JBFTRT010000060.1:0-25454 GCF_056399685.1 Pedobacter sp. 01N416 | reverse complement strand
GTATGCTAAAGATTATATTAAGGCAGGTTGGAACTGGGCATATTCTGAATTGGGCCGGATCAATCTTGATAATACGCCGTACAAAAAAACATCTGGTAAAAATGCAGCGATCAAATTTTCGAAAGATGCCTTATCGGTTACCGCTACAGTGACTTTCAAAGGGGATGCCGATCTGAATCACAATTATACGATGGTTTTTACCTTGTATGAAAATAAACCCGTTGTAGAGGTGATCTGGAGCATCAATGGTAAACCGGCAGAGGCCTGGCCTGAAGGCGGTTGGATTAGTTTTCCTTTCAATATCGAAAAACCAAAGTTTAAACTGGGCAGGCTCGGTGCGGTAATAGATCCAACAACCGATTTTGTAAAGGGTACGAATTTAGATTATGGTTTTATCAATACAGGAGTAGCCGTTTTAGATAAAAACAGTCAAGGGTTTGGACTTACTTCTCCTGATGTACCAGGTGTAAGTCTGGACCGTCCGGGGTTATGGAAATATTCAACCGATTTTGTTCCAAAAGAAGGAAATGTATTCTTCAATCTGTACAACAATCAGTGGAGTACGAATTTTACTGAATGGGTGGAAGGTTCGTGGAGTGCTAAATTTTATATCTGGAGCATCGATCGCTATGCTGATGGGAATTCTATCGTTATCCCTTCTGAAGAATTCAGAAATCCATTAATGGTAGGCTATACAGGCGGTGATGCAGGAAATCAAACAAGTAGTTCAAAAGGGATTTCAGTATCGGAAAAAGGAATTTTAGTGACCTTCTTTGGAAAAAACAGGGATGGTGAAGGTGATGTAATCCGTTTATGGGAACAAAATGGTAAAGCAGGTGCCTGTACCGTTAGCCTACCGCTCAACAGCAAATATAAACTGGCACAACCCTGTAATTTAAGGGGAGAAAAAATAGGAAAGGAAATTCCAATCAGGAACAATACGTTCGAAGTTAAGCTGAATGCCAATCAGCCTGCTTCATTTATTTTATTATAGATAAAAACAACGAAATGGATAAACCCATCAAGCGAATTTTTCTGGCGATTCTAATTCCTGTTTTTTTTACACTGAATTTGAAGGCACAAAACGCTGAACAAACTGTTTCAAAGAGTATTTTACTGCCCAATGGTTGGGGAATTACCAATGTGGGGCGATCCCTACCATTGGGCGATTTACCATTGAATATTGCGGTCAGCAAATCTGGAAAGCTGATTGCTATTACCAATAACGGTTTAGGAAAACAATATATTCAATTGATTGACCCAAAAGCGGAACGCCAATTGGATAGTGTTATTGTTCCGTCAAGCTGGTATGGGTTGAAGTTTAGCGAAAACGATAAAAAGTTATATGTTTCAGGTGGAAATGACAACGTCATTCTGCAGTACAAGATAGTTAATGACAAACTCAAACTGGCCGACACGATCATTTTGGGCAAAAAATGGCCTACACGTATTTCGCCAGCTGGAATCGATATCGATGAGAAAAAACGATTGCTTTATGTGGTTACCAAAGAGAATAATTCACTTTATGTGATTGATCTTGAGACCAAAAAGATAAAAAAACAACTTCCATTGAAGGGTGAAGGTTACACTTGTGTTTTAAGCCCGGATGCAAAAGAACTCTATGTGAGTTGTTGGGGGTGTGGAAAATTATTGGTTTTTGATACCATCAAAGAAGAGTTTGCCGCCTCAATTGCTGTTGGAAGCCATCCAAACGAAATTCTGCTTTCAAAAAAAGGCGCTTTCCTTTTTGTGGCCAATTCCGATGATAATTCCGTTTCTGTGATTGATAGAAAGAGCCGAAAGGTAATTGAGACACTTAATGCGGCATTGTTTCCAAATGCACCAGCGGGTTCAACCACTAATGGGCTTGCACTGAGCAAGGATGGAAAGCAGCTTTACATTGCCAATGCCGACAATAACTGCCTGGCTGTTTTTGACGTTTCTGAGCCGGGAGAAAGTAAATCACTTGGGTTTATTCCAACAGGCTGGTATCCAACTAATGTGAAGCTGGTTGATCAAAAAATATTGGTGACCAACGGAAAAGGCTTTGTACCAATGACCAATCTTCAGGCACCAACGCCATATATGAAAGGGTATGATTTAAAATATAGAGCAGAAGATACTTCAAAACCAAAATCAGTACATTCTATTGGAGAGCTGTTTCAGGGAACGCTGAGTATTATCGATAAGCCTTCGATAGATTTACTGGCTGCCTACACGAAAATGGTCTATGAAAATTCGCCGTATTCAAAAGAAAAAGAATTGAAAGCGCATAATGACGTTGGAAATCCAGTCCCGATGAAAGTAGGTGATCCAAGCCCTATTAAGTACGTGTTCTATGTTGTGAAAGAGAATCGCACCTACGATCAAGTAATGGGTGATGTGAAAGAAGGGAATGGGGATCCGTCTCTGGTGATGTTCGGTGAAAAAATAACACCCAACCAACACAAATTAGCGAAAGATTTTGTGCTTCTTGATAATTTTTATGTCGATGCTGAAGTCAGTGCCGATGGACATAACTGGACATTGGGAGCTTATGCAACCGATTATCTTGAAAAAATATGGCCAACCTGTTATAGTCGTGCCTGGGACTATCCGGGAGAAGGCCGGAGAGCAATAGCCAATAACAAGGCTGGATTCATTTGGGATGCCTGTAAACGTGCTAATGTAAGTTTCAGGAACTATGGTGAATTTATGCTGGACAAAAAGCCTACGCTTCCGGTCTTGCAAAACAACTATTGCAAGACTTTCAATTCTTGGGACGAATTGGCGGAAAAAGACGTAAACCGTTTTGAGCAATGGAAAAAAGATTTCGATTCATTGGTTGCKATTAAACAAGTGCCACGTTTCAACACCATTCGTTTCCCAAATGACCATACAGAGGGTTTGAGGAAAGGACGGCCAACACCGAATGCACATGTTGCCGATAATGATTTGGCTACTGGTCTTCTAGTGGAATATTTGAGTAAAAGTCCAATTTGGAATGAATGCCTGGTTCTGATTGTCGAAGATGATGCGCAAAGCGGTACTGATCACGTCGATGCACACCGCAGTACGGCATTTTTGGCAGGACCATATGTGAAAAGAAATTTTATCGATCACACGATGTATTCCTCTACTTCCTTTCTGCGTACGATAGAACTGATTCTGGGCTTAGCGCCTTTGTCTCAACATGACGCCGGATCAACTCCATTGTGGAACAGTTTTACTGCAATTCCTGATTTTACCTCTTTTAAATCGGTGCCTTCAAATATTGACTTAAAAGAAGTGAATTATATGAAGCCATCATGATTTTTCCAAAGCATAAATGGAGATGAATAAAATCATAACAGTTTCATCACCAATAAAAACAAATTTTATATAGATGAAAAAAATAGTAATAATTGCTGTTCTGCTAATAAATTGCATTCAAGCACAATCGCAGACTGCTGTTCCTTATTTTGGAAAAATAAATTGGGTTAATGGTTTTGCAAAAGAAATAAGTGGCGAAAACATCACTTACTTTTCGGCCTTTCCAGATTATGCCACAACAGCTTTGTTAACGCGGGTAACAGATGGTAAGAAAACCATCGAATGGGAAACGGCTAAAGTTCCTCAAAACAGCAAAGCAGATTATGTTTATTTCAGTTGGGTTGCCGCACATTCTACTGCGACCAGCAGCGGTAACCGCAATTTTGATTTATATGTAAACGATGAAAAACTGTTAACCTTTACCACAATACCAGGGAATAAAACACCTGACTGGATTTTTAAAACAGCTGATGGTTCTGCGCTGGTTTTTCAGCAAACTAAAAGAGATGGTGCCAATGATGCCCACGGACTGGCTTTCCTGCGCTTGCCAAAGAGTAAGGTAAAACCAGGGCAAGCAGTTCGGCTTAAAGTGGTTGGCCAGGCGCAGAATAGCAACGATTGGTATATGACCTTCAAATTTTCTTTTGAAGAAAAAGTAGACATCAATCCGATGCCATTTCTATTGAAAAACGGAAAACAGCCTATTGTATTAACCGCTTTGCACTTTGGAAAAGAGGAGCAGCTTAAGGTTAAAGTGAATAATAGTGAATCTTATTCTTTTATGATAAAAGATGGTGTAAACAATTTTGATATACCCGTAAATGCCGTAAAAAAAGATGATAGCGTGCAGATTTTAGCAATTTCGGCAGGGAAAACACTGGTTAATAAGTTTATAGCAATAAAATCGGTTGTTTACCGTGAGTTAAATTTTATACATCATTCCCATACCGATATTGGATATTCCCATCTTCAGCCCGAGGTTTTAAAAATCCACCTTAAAAATATCGACGACGCTTTGGAGATGATCGAAAAAACCAAAGATTATCCTGTTGAAGCAAAATTTAAATGGAATATAGAATCATTATGGGCAGTTGAAAATTACATGAAACAGGCTTCGCCAACTCAAAAAGAAAAATTTATTAAAGCGGTAAAAGAGGGTAGCATCTGTTTATCGGCCTTGTATGCCAATATCCTTACGGGTTTAAGCCAGCCTGAAGAAATGTTTCATTATACAGATTATGCGGCTCAACTCAGAAAAGAATTTGGCTTTAAAATCAACAGCGCCATGATTTCGGATATTCCGGGCTTTGCCTGGTCAACCGTAACCGCTTTATCTAAGGGAGGCGTAAAATATTTTTCGAGCGGGCCAAATTTTATGGGAGAAGACCACCCTTATCTGGGAGATAGGGCCGGATATTTTGTGAAAGCCTGGGGCGATAAACCTGTATGGTGGACATCGCCCTCAGGAGAAGAAAAAGTATTGTTCTGGACCGGCGCTAAAGGATATTCCTCTTGGCATGGAACATCAATAGGTGGTGTATTTGATCGTGGACCAAAAAAAATAGCCGCTTATTTAAAAGAACTTGCAGCCAAGAACTATCCATACGAAATGGTACAATGGAGATACAATATTGTGGCAGATAATGGACCCATTGATACCGGGATTTCGGACTTTGTAAAACAATGGAATGAGAAATATGCTTCCCCAAAAATTGTACTCAATACAACCGACAAGCTTTTTGAAACTTTTGATAAACGATACGGAGGACAGATACCGACTGTTAAAGGAGATATTAGTCCGTACTGGGAAGATGGGGCTGTTTCTACCGCTTTTGAAGAGGGGAAAAACAGGATCAATAGTTTGCGTCTGCAGCAATTAACAACACTCTATTCGATGCTGAATCCTAAGCAGTATGATGCACAAAAATTTTACAAGGCCTGGACGAACATTATCATGTTCCATGAGCATACCTGGGGTGCGCACAACAGCATCACCGAACCTGATGTGCCCTTTGTTACTGAACAGTGGCGTATTAAAAAACAATTTATGCTCGATGGAGATACACAGATCAATACTTTGGAAGAAAATTTACTGCAGCCATTAAGCGATCCACAGTCTAAAAAAATTGCGGTATTTAATACCTCATCCTGGAAACGGACCGGACCGGTCGTATTATCGGGAACTGTAGCAGGGCGATCGGTGAAAGATGCAGCTGGCAACAAAAAGCCATTGCAAAAACTAAGTAACGGAAATTATGTGTTTATGGCCGATGTAGCTGCTTTAGGTACTGCAACCTATGAAATTTCTGATGATGCACCAAGTACTTCAGCAAGCCAGTTTGCTGTCGCTGAAAATTCGATTTCGAACGGCAAAATCGGATTCACCTGGGATAAAGTAAACGGAAGTATTACAGGATTAAAAACACAAACTAATTTCAATTATGCGGGTGGTTTTAACAATCAGGGCCTAAATAGCTATTGGTATGTTCCGGGTATGGATCCGCGAGAGGCTGTAAGCAATGGGGATGTGAAGGTAAAAGTAATTGAGAACGGGCCTGTTGTTACCAAGGTGTCGATTGTTTCAGATGCACCAGGCGCCAATAAACTGGAAAGAATATTGTCTCTATATGCTGAGAGCGATGCGCTATTGATCGAGAATATTTTAGATAAAAAATCGGTGCGATCGAAAGAAGCAGTTCACTTCGGTTATCCCTTTGATGCTTCTTTAAGCGAGACTACTATCGATGCCGGTTATGGCAGCATGCGTTATTTAAAAGATCAGTTGCCAGGCTCCAATATGGATTATTTATATGGTAGGAGATGGGTGGATGTATCAAAGGCTGATAAAGGACTGCAATGGATGCTGCTTGAAATGCCGCTGATAGAACCAGGAAATATGATTGATGAGCGACAGACCATGCCACCAAAACATAAAGAATGGAAAAAAGAGGGACAACCAACTTCAACCTGGTTCAGTTATGTGATGAACAATTATTGGCATACCAATTACAAGGCCGATCAGGAAGGTGAGGTTCATTTTAAATATGCTTTGCGCCCACACAATATGGTGAACGATGTTGAAATGGAAAAAGCAGCAACCGAGTTTACACAGCCCTTAATTGCATTGCCAGTTAAAAAGGAACAAACACTCCCTGCAACACTTTTTGAATTAAGCAATCCGAAAATTGTAGTGACCAGCATTACACCCAATACCGATGGAACTTTTGTGGTGCGTTTGTTTAATCCCGAACAGTCTGTACAACAAACACAATTTGTGTGGAAAGCATTGCAAGCAAAATCCATCACTGAGCTAAAATCTGGCGAAAACAAACCAGCTGTTGCCAAAGTGACTTTAGCAGCGATGGGTGTTTCTGAATTTTTGTTGGGCCGGTAAATCGGTTATATCATACATTAAATTAATACTGAACAAATGAAAAGAAGAACCGTTATCGCCTTAATCTTTTTTATTCAATTTTTGAGTGCTTCGGCGCAGCAAATCAGTTTAAAAAGCGAAGGTTTGAATCTCAATCTGTCTCCAAAAGGACAGTTAATAGCCCTTTCGAACCCTATTTCTGGAAAAAATTACCTGGCAATGGGAGAGAAGGCTTCTTTATTACAGATCCGGGTAGGTAACGATTGGTATCAGCCCAACGAGGCCACTTTAAAATCAGGGATTCTTTCTTTGGTTTATCAGCCGGTAAAAATCACGGTACAGTTAAAAGTGCTTCAAAAGAAAACACATTTAACTTTCGAACTGATCAAAATTGATCTGAAAGACAAGGTAAATGCGGTAATCTGGGGACCGTATCCAACTGTTATCAACAAAACAATTGGCGAAGTTGTTGGTGTGGTGCGCGATGGGGAATATGCCATTGGTATCCAGGCTTTAAACCCTAAAACTGTTGGTGGTGTTTTAAATAGCTCAGAAGGTGCTAACGAATCGCGTGGTTCTACGGCAATTCCACAACCTTATGGCAGCAGCCTGCAGGCCTTTAGTTTAGATCGTTCGAAAGATAGAAAGCTAACCGTTTGGGGGCGCCCGGAAATGCCTGTAAAAGCGATTCCGAACGAGACAACACTAGGCAGCAAAATTGCACTTTTTGGATGCACTGAGCCTGAGGTTTTATCCCGCATAGGAGCAATCGAACTGGCAGAAGGCCTTCCACACGCACTTATTAACGGCGTTTGGTTCAAGCAATCGCCTGAAACTGGGAGGGCTTACCTGATTTCTGATTTTGATGAAAAAACTGTCGATGCCATGTTAGATTATACGCAGCAAGCAGGACTGGTTTCATTATACCATGAAGGGCCCTTCAAATCCTGGGGGCATTTTATTTTGGACCCAATTGCTTTTCCAAATGGAATTGCCGGAATGAAAACCTGTGTAGATAAAGCAGGTAAAAAAGGCATCCGCATTGGGGTACACACTTTAAGTACCTTTATCAATACCAACGATCCTTATGTATCACCAGTTCCTGACCAGCGCCTTTCGATGACAGGCTCATCAGTGTTGACAGAAAATGTAAGCGCAACCGCCACCGAAATACCTGTTGTTTCCGACCAGTATTTTAAAAATATTAAATCCAGTACGTTACATGCGGTAAAAATTGGAGACGAAATTATCCGTTTTAGAGAAGTTTCGGCAGAAGCGCCCTATAAATTATTGGATTGCCAGCGGGGAATGTACGGCACGAAAGCATCTGATCACCCGAAAGGTGAAATGGCAGGTATGCTGTTCGATTATCCCTATAATACCTTGTTTCCCAATTTTGAACTGCAACAGGAAATAGCCGGAAATTTGGGGCGTTTCTTTAATGAGACTGGTGTTTCGCATATGGATTTTGATGGACATGAAGGTTGTTTATCCGCAGGTGAAGGCGATTATGGTATGCAGATTTTTGCGGATAAGGTAATTAAGGATACCAAACATACCCTGGTAAACGGAACCAGCCGTTCCTATCACTACTACTGGCACCTTTGCCATTACTGGAACTGGGGAGAGCCCTGGTATGGCGGATTCCGCGAATCTCAGGGCGATTATCGTTTAGAAAACCAACCGTTTCTCGAACGTAATTATATGCCCAATATGTTGGGATGGTTTTTACTTTCCGCTACCACTACCGAAGAAGATATTGAATGGATGATGGCCAGGGCTGCGGGTTACAACGCAGGCTTTGCATTGGTAGCACGATATAAAAATCTTCAGAAAAATCCGAATACTGGTAAGTTACTTGCTTTAGTTAAGCTTTGGCAGGAAGCCTACAGATCGAAAATTTTCTCTGCCGATCAGATTACCCGGTTGAAAAATCCGGAGAACGATTTTCATCTCGAAAAAACAAACGAAAACTGGAAACTCTACCCGTTCAAGAAATACAAATTTGAGCATGAGAAAAAGGATCTTCAACCAGGAGAGCCTACTTTTTCTAAGTGGGAATTTACAAACAAAGAAGCGGAGCAACCCTTAAATTTTACCTTAACCTTTATGGGTAAAGAGGGAAGCATCAGTAACCCATGGATTGAAATTGATGGTTATTTCAAGTTGGAACTACCTGGCGAATATGAAGCCGGAAATTCTGTGGTTTGTGATGGAACCAGCATTAAAATGTACAACAAAAAAGGTGGTTTTGTTAAAGAAATTAGCTTAAAACAAGCTATTCCAAGCCTGAAACCTGGAAAACATACCATAAAATTTGATTGTCAGTTTCCTGAAGAAAAGGAGTTGACCAATAGATTTATTATTAAGACCATGAGCAGTGCCGAACTCATTTCGAAATAGGCGGTTCTTTTTCGTCTATCTCAAGATTAGGAGGTATTACTTATTGATCGGAATTCGCCATTTCCTTGCTTGCGTGCGCCTATGGACGTGTGGGGAATAAATAGATTTGTTGCTACCTTTAAGTTCAGGCAAGTAGCTAACTGGTTTGCYGTTAATTGCCAACGACAAGTTCATACATGGAAATAAATAATGGATACAGAAAATAAAATTAAATGTGCTTGTTGTGGTTTTTTTACGATCGAAAAGGATGCGATTTCAACGATCTGCCCAGTTTGTTTTTGGCATAAAGATTTTTATCAGGAGGAGCATATTGATGATGATGGAGGACCGAATTCAATTTCTTTGCGAGAGGCAAAAGTGAATTTTAAGTCTTTTGGGGTTATAGATAGAGAATTTTTAGATTTTGTAAGACCACCTAAAGAAGATGAGATTGAAGGATAAAGTAGATTTAGTATAGAATACAAGCGGGTATTTAATCAGCTTTTAAAATTAAGCTTTAAATAAACTAAAAATATCATGAAATATTTCGTCGTAGACCGGCTCTTTAACTGCTTTAGTTAGATGCTTTTTCTAAGTGATTGCATCAAAGCGCAAGTCAGGCTTTTGCTCAGGCTGGAGCACTAAGACTTGCGCTAGAATGTGTATTTACAGAAAATAATAATATTCTATTCCGCCGTTATCGGATCCATAAGGGCTGAAACCTTACTTATTGAATTTGCTGGGAATCCACCTTGTTTAGCATGTTCCAAGACCATTTGTTCATTTGGAGCATTGTAAATGCAATAGATCTTATTGTCTGTCACATAGCTGTTTACCCATTGTATTTGTGGCCCCATTTTGCTTAACACCTCGTTAGATGCTTTTGCAATTTCTTTTAATTGTTCCGCGGTTGATTTTCCTACTCCAGGAATTTCCCTTTCAATTACATACTTAGGCATGATAATAGTTTTTAAATTGTTTAAAAATTCAGTTAAATAGGGAGATTTATGGTTTGTGGCTGCAGGGGAAGCACTAGAAACCGGGGAGAAAATTCAGAATAGCTGCAGCTGAAATTCCAATACTTAAATTTACAAAAAAAATATCTGGTTTATGTGTTATCATAGTAATTTAACTAGGGATTTTGGGATTGATCTGGGATTTGGGCAAAATGCCATCCCTTGAAACGAGAAAAGCCTCAAGTCTTACGATTTAAGGCTTTTTATTTTTCTCTGGCGGGGAATCGGATTACCCACTACAACATCTACGGGAACTTTTCAGAATAATCAGGGAAATTTACAAGAATAAGAAGCGAATTGAAGATTATAAGAAAGGGCAAGAAGGAATTAGCTAAAGGATTTCCTGTTTCTGATCTGTAATCGACGTTTTAGATTTTTTTTTCAGATTATATTATCTAGTAGAGCATTCTAAGATTACTCTACCAGATAATTTTTTAGGGTGGTTACCCTTACTAGCGCGAGTCTTAGTGGGAGGCAGCTGGGTGGATGACTTGTGCATTCACTATATTTATCTAGCTGAGATTTTTTTTAGAGATTAATGTATTGATTTAACGAAATCCCAAGTCAGGCTTTTGCTAAGGCCGTGGGCGCTAAGACTTGCGCTAGACGGGTTTTTAACTTTTCATCTTATGCAACGAATTTAGCTAAAAATATCTCTATTTTTAGCTTCAAAAAAGTAACTTATAGTTCAAAGTATCCTTAAAAAGTTTTACTGATGCCATTTTATGGCTGGAATAACTAAGTTGGCGGCTATTAATACCGCAGAAACAAAAAAGTAACAATCAAAACAAAATATATGAAAATAATAACGTTAATTTTTGCTTTAACTTTTGGGCTTACAGCATTCGGACAGGCTCAGAAAACAAAAATTTTATTAATTGGAACTGTTCATTTTGAAACCCCACATACAGATCAATTTGAATTAAAAACGGACGATTTTCTTAGTGCTAAGCGACAAAGTGAATTAGAAGACTTAACTAATGCTCTATCTCAAACAAAAGCAACTAAAGTAATGATTGAAAGATCAGTTGAAAATCAACGTTCTAACGACAGTTTGTATAATTTATATTTAACAGATCATTATAAACTTACCGTTTCAGAAAGAGAACAAATTGGCTTTAGGCTAGCTAAAAAATTAAAATTAAATCATATAAATTGTATTGACAAATTTTATGGAATGTCACACGATAGCTTAATGGCTGCGACCGCAAAAGAAAATAAACAACTTTTTTTGCTAAAAGATTTAGGGACCAAGGCAAATTTAATGAAAAATGATTATGATAATCAATTGAAAAAAGGCACAATAAACGAAGTTTTAAAACACATAAATAAACCCGAAGAATTAAAAAAAAATTTATCACTTTATCTAAAATTTATGGCAAAGATTGGAGCAGGTAAAAATTTTGCAGGAGCAGAATATGTATCAGATTGGTATTTAAGAAATCTTGCTATTTATTCAAATATTATAAATCAAGTTGAACCTTCAGACAAATATGTTATTTTAATTTTTGGGCAAGGACACATTCCGGTATTAAAACATTTTTTAGAAAACAATGATAACTTTGATGTTGTGGAACTTAAGAGCGTATTGAAATAACAGCCGCTAAATGCCATCACCAAGTGGCGAAACGCTAGACACAATTGGCACAAAAGCTGATTATTTTCAAAATCTCATAACGTAATAAATATATAAAAATGAAAATTTTCGCATTTGCAGGAAGTAATTCTTCTACCTCTATTAACAAACAACTGGTAAAATTTGTATTGAAAAGTTTTGAAGGGAATGAAATTAATTTGATTGACCTTAACGATTATGCAATGCCTGTTTTTTCTGTAGATCTGGAAAAAAATGGATTCCCGGCAGCGGCACACCTATTTTTAAAGAATATTGAGGATTGTGATATTATCATATGTTCACTAGCAGAAAACAATCGCTCTTATAGTGCAGCATTCAAAAATACTTTCGACTGGGCTTCCCGGATTAATGTAAAAGTTTTTCAAAACAAACCGATGTTTCTGATGACTACTTCTCCGGGTGGGTTTGGCGGTGGAAATGTAATGGCAGAAGCGTCGAAGTTTTTTCCACAATTTGGAGCTGATATTAAAGAAGTCTTTTCATTGCCGAAGTTTTATGAAAATTTTGATGTCCATAATGGTGTTATAAATCAGGAATCATTGACTGAATTGAATACAAAAATCGAAAACTTCAAAATCCAGCTAGCAAACCCGTACTGATCTCAGTTGCTTTAATACTTTTAGATAACTATTCATCTTCTTATTCACCGAATCACTCAGCTATAAGATCGGAATTCGTGCGAAAATTGTAACTCCTTAAAATGCAAAAAGCCTGCTATCATACGATCTGCAGGCTTTTGTTGGTTTTTGAAACCATTTTGGCGGAGAGTGGGGGAACTGAACCCCAGCTTAAAATTCCGCTCTATGTGGTTTAAAAGACTCCTCTGATAACTGACTCACCGAATCACTCACCTGAATTTTCTTAACTGCAAATGCTATTAAGTAAAGATAGAAGTTATAGACGAAGCCCCAAGCGTTTAATGTATCGTTTATTGCGCGTAAAGTCAAGCGGCGAATTTTCGCCTCTCTATGCGCATTGTGAAGCGGTAGTAAACTTTGAAAAAGCACCGAAATAAGGTTGGAGGCCAGAATAGCAAAAGAAGATTTAATTGATATTTAATGGTCGATAATAAAGGTGTTCAGATGATAGATCGATGCTGAGGTGAGCCGTTTAAACATTGTTATTAATCCGTATAGTCAATCATTGGATTTTGAAGTTACTCAAATTGCGTAGCACAGGTTAGTTTCCTTAGCCAGCAGTTTGTATTCAACTGCATAATTATTTCTATTTTTTTTGATCTGATTACCAGTAAATCTAACCTTCAGGTAAGTACCGAACTAACCAGTAAGTACTTGTTCAATAGTAATATATAGCCTTACTTTACAAAAAAAAAACTTAAATATTATGATGCCGAAAGAAATTATTACTGCTTATTTGGAAGCCTTAGGTAAAGGCGATATAGGTGTTGCATTTTCATACTTTAGCACAGATGCACAGTGGCACCAGCCAGGATCGCATCAATTTGCTGGGCTAAAGACTGGTACCGAGGAAATCGGCAAAATGGTGGGTGGAATGATGGATGCTACCCAAGGTACCTTTGCCCTAAAACCGATCGGGAACTTGATGGTAAATGGCAATATGGCAGCCTTACCTGTTAACTTCACCGGTACCATCGAAGATCGGACTATGGATATGACAGGCGTAGACCTATTTGAGGTAAAAGATGGTAAGATCATAAATGTATGGTTGTTTTCTGATGATCAGGAACTTGAAAACACGTTCTGGGGAAAATAATGTGGTGCGCAATTTTACTAAGCCGCACTTTAAAGAGGGCATTTCTATTGAATGCCCTCTTTTAGCACATCCAAATTCATAGAGCTTTTATTTAGTGTGTGTTGCCAGAAGAATAGCTCTTGGGAGGCCAACTTTATTTGCCTATAGTTGGTCAAATTCTTTCTACTGATCCTATTCTTAAGCAACAATTGTGTATTAGCTAAAACCATAGATTTAATGTAACATTGTTGCGTCAAAAGACTCAAGTCTAACTGATAGATAACGGCTGTTAAGCATGTATGCTGTCGGTTTAACCACCAGACGTAAAAAAATAACTTATTACTTTAAATGAAAAACACGATTTTAAGCCTGAAAACAATCCTATTGGGATTGACTACATTATTTTACCTGCAGAATTCTGCATCTGCCCAGAATGTCAAATCAGCCACGCCCGTAAATGAAAAGCGATCAAAGACTGATACCATAAAATGGGACAATGACCATTACCTGGTCGACCGTGATTCTGCATTCAAAAATCCACTCCTTGCAATAAAAAAACTAATGGGAGGAAACAAAAGATTCGTCGAGAACAGATCTACCCGCCCTAGGCAAAGTGCAGAAACTATTAAAAAATTGGGCTTTGGACAAAAACCTTTTGCAACCATTGTAGGCTGTTCTGATTCGCGGGTTCCCAGCGAAGTGGTTTTTGATCAGGGGCTAGGTGATCTTTTTATCATAAGAACTGCCGGACAGGTTTCATCAGCAGCATCTTACGGCAGCATGGAGTATGCGGTACTTAAATTGTATACCCGCTTAATTGTGGTTTTGGGCCATTCAGAATGTGGCGCAGTAGCTGCTGCAGTAGAACGGCCGGAAAATGTTCCAGGCCATATAGTTACCTTGATAAATGAAATTAAACYGGCTGTGGCAAAAACCGCGAAAATGGCTGGAAACCCGTTGAATAATGCCGTGAGGCAAAATGTGATCGATCAGGTAAATGTATTAAGGGATTTAGATCCTATACTGCACAGCAAATATTCAAAAGGAGAAATTTTAATTGTAGGAGCTGTTTACGATGTTCATACAGGAAAAGTAGAATTTTTAAAAGAAACGATGCAGAACCTTCCCGGCAAAAAACGCTAAATAATCTAAGTTCGTTTACTTTATAAATACGGGAATATTCATAAGCCCCGAGGCGTACCTCGGGGCTTATCTAGATTTTTGAATCTTGACTTCGATTTCAGGACTTTAAGCTAGAAAACGATAACGGCCGCCTGGCTCAGGAATTACCGCTCATCTATTGATTATTGGTGTCGGAAAGGCAATTGGCTGAGTTTTCTCAATTTGTCAACCAATTCACCTATACTACCTTTCCTTTGGTTCCTGAAAGCAAGGTCCGTATATAGTGTTGCACAATACTTGCTTTTACTTTTTAAATTTTTCCATTCTGCCCAGAGCGAATCATAGTGCTTTATCGATCTATGGATTGCATCATTATCCATTTTTCCCTTGGCTTTCAATTTGTGGGCTTCCAGCATGAGGCGCCACATTTCTTCTATTACCTCAAATTTTATCCGTCCATAGGTACAAGAGACACGAACTGCTTCCTGATTTTCTGCATTTGGAAAGGTTATTTGATTGGATAAGCTTTCAATCTGCCTCCAGATGGCAGATGCTTCTGATTTTTCCCAAAGTACTTCTGGTTCTTTATGTTTTTCGATGATCTCTGCAATGACCTCCTCATTAGCTTTAGCAGAAAAATACTGGTCACGGCTCCACCAAACCTGGTTGGAGGCATAGCTGTTGAGCTGGCCCTTGCGCACTCCTTCAATAGTGAGTAGGTTCAGTTGTCGGAACAGATCTGCTTGATAACCTCGAAGGCCCAGTTTTTCGGAAAATTCGTTAAAAATTGCTTCCTCCGTTTTATCGGGATGTAGCGCCCATTGAGAAACCACGTAAGTGTTCAAATCCGTCCAGATTTCGCTTTTAGTGTAAGGACCGTCCCAACCTCCACCATTAGACCAGGTGAGCACCCCACTGAGCAGTCCGTTGCCCAACATGTCCCTGATACCTCTAGGCTTAGACCGATCGTTTTCTCTGCCTGTAAATTTATGGCTACCAAAGGCGATCTCGTATTTTGTTTCAGGCCAGCCATCAATAACGCCTTTGGCTGTATAATAAGGATGTGCACCCTTTCCATAAGCTTCCATCCTGGACTGTGCTTCTACAATCTGTTGATGATTTCCTATTCCTATCGTCGGATTGAAAGGCGTCATCCTATGGAAGTCATCCTGTTGATATTTGATCACAAAAATAAGGTTTGGATGGGGCTTTACTTGGTTGGTTACTGCCAGATAGTATTCCGGGTTGGTATGAAAGTTATATCCAAAGTCCCAGGTGCGGTAGAAAAGTTTTTTGTTCCGTTTTTCGCATACCTCCTCACGAAGTAAATTCAGCATCGTGATCTGGTCATCAATGCCTTCCTTACCGTTTCTGATGGGGCCACCGCCCATATGATAAGGAGTATCCTGTAAATAAGTCTCGCCAAAGCGAAGGGTGAGCCCTCCTAGGTCAGGGAACCTCTTGAAAATTCCGTCTATCTGAGCACGCAAAAGTTCCTGGGTCCGCCTGCTCTGCATATCTGGTTTTGCAGAACGTTCAGCCATTCCTCCTGTACCTTCTACTGTCCCGGGCCCCCTGATTTCTTTTCCAAACCGGTCCCAAACCGATTTTGGAAATACAATGAAATCCGTAAAAGGATAAACCTGGATCCCTGCTTTCTTGCAAGCCTGTAACTTACGGTCTATCTCGGCAGCTTTAGCTGTGATCCACTTTCTTTCCTGCCCTCCTAGAGGCAGTAGCCCCTTCTGATAATCATCATAAGTGATGGCACAGTTTACAAACCAATGGGTTACCATTCCATTGAAACCGTTTGCTTTCATAAACAAGGGGTCATTATACTTGGTCTTATACGGTTCTTCACCCGGATTGTTATGCACCATATCCATAATATACGTCAATGGGGCATGCCCGGTCTGGCTGTAAGCCTGTTTGCAAAATGCAAACAGGCACAGTAGTAGATAATATATGATTTTTGTTCTGAACATGGTTAGTAGCCCGGGTTTTGTGTTAGGATTGCATCCTTATTACGTTCGATCTCCCGCTGGGGAATAGGCCAAAGGTTATTGAATGGCTGAATGTTGGCAGCTAATGGATTTTTGGCAATATTTACGGTACGTTCATAGACCATATTAAGTCGCGACAGCGTCAGCCTGCGTTTCTCTTCAATCCCTAGTTCTCTCATCCTTTCATCCAGGATATAATTGATGGTAACATTGCCCTCCAACACAGGGCTGGCATTTGCACGAGAACGTATCGCGTTAATATCCTCAGCGGCTTTAGTTTTATCCTTAGTGCCCAGGTATGCCTCAGCGCGTATAAGATAGGTTTCTGCCAGTCGGAACATATATTGATCTGTGTAAGTGCCACCTGCTGCGGGGCTCAGTAATAGGGTAGCCTTATTTGAAAAAAGCCCATCGGGATGCTTTCCGGGAGTGGTGCATTTTGATTGGTAAGCGTAGAAAGCTCTGCTAGGAACGGTAACCCCGGTAGGAGGCGCTTCGGTTGAGACCGTTTTGCCAAAATAGGCCGTCTTACCTGGATCGTTATAAACGTACGTTCTAACAAAATTAAAATTTGAGTTGCGCATATCATTGTTAAAGTCACTTGCCCATATTGTATTTGAGAAATAGGTTGTGGATATTGCCCAACCGATTCCGCGCCCGCCGGTATAATCTGATACTGGCCATAGAAATGGCTTTGTACCATTGCTAAGTGTGACGTCCCTGATCAAGGGTGCAATCTGTCTTTCTAATCTGTAACTGCCTGCAATATCCGTTGCAGTGGAAGAGCCCCCGGGAATATCATTTTCAAATTGGATTACCCAGATGGATTCTTTGTTTCCACTTGTCCTGTTCTGGTTTTTCGGCCTGAATAGATCCCAATAAACGTCTCCTGGGTCTGTAGCCTGGGAGCCAAACCTGGTTTTCATCAAGGCCATGTTACTGTTGTTAATAACAAGGGAAGCAGTTGATACCGCATCATTGAACTGACCGGCAGCAAGATAAACCTCTGCCAGTAAGTGCTGCGCAGCAACATTACTGATTTGTCCCTCCTGCACAGTTGTGATGCCGGGAAGATTGCCAGCGGCAAACTTCAGGTCTTCAATAGATTGTTTTAGCACTTCCTCGCGGCTGGCCCGTACATAATCGGTCTTCGGGCTTGTCACCTGGTGCAATTCGATGGGCACCCCGCCATAGAGATAGGCAAGCGTGCGGTAGGCAAATCCCCTGAAGAACCTGGCATTGGCCTGAACGAAAGTTATATCATTACCCACTACCTGAGATGAACCTAACTTATCCAGAATGGTGTTGCTTTCTGAAATTATTTTGTATAAACGGCTCCAGTGGCTTACCAGATAAGTACTGGTAGGGTTCGTGGAGGTGGTGTAGTTACTAAAACGTTGTGGACCACTTGGCTGTCCGTYATACACCAGGTCAAGGCCATAGATATAATCAAAAGGGTTATTCTCATCCGAGGTATAAAACTCGGTACGCACAATGTTGTATATGTTGTAGATTGAAGCATTAAAATCCTTAAGGGTATTGAAGGAGTTTGTAGTACTTGTGAAGTCCAGGGGCTTTTCATCCAAAAACGCTCTTTTGCAAGAACCGGCCGTCAAGAATATAATTAAAACAAATATTTTTAGTGAATTTTTCATAACCATCGAATTAGAACGTAACATTTAAACCAGCAGAATATCCCCTTATAATCGGACTAGCCCCATAAGCCAGGCCCTGTAGCGTCTCCGGATCCCACCCATGCCATTTAGTCCATAGGGCAAGATTTTTTCCGCTTACGAAAACCTGTAGACTGTTCAGTCCTAGCTTTTTAGTGATCCGGCCGTCAAAATTGTACCTTAATGATACTTCCTGTAGCCTGACGAAATTTCGTTGCTGATAAAGCTGTGGATCTACTGCAGGTACACTGCCCGTAATCCTGTACTGTGCACCGGGGTTTGATGGTGTCCAGTAGTCTATTTCCTTGAACCAGTTGTTTCTGATCGCATTATCGCCCTGTTGGATCCCTAAATCAGTCCATGGATTGTTTACATTCATGTAACCATTTTTTCCACCTTGCACAGCATTCAGAAAGACAAAAAGAGAAATATTCTTGTAACTGAAAGTATTTCCGAAACTCACCCTGTAAGCAGGTTCCGTATATCCAAGGAATGTCCGGTCATTGGCGTCTATCTTTCCGTCACCATTGAGGTCTACCAGCTTATTGCTTCCAACAGCATAACCCGAAGGTGGTGTTTCCCCTAACTGCCATAATCCATTAGTCTGATAGTTATAAATCGTACCTATTGAACGGTCAACAAAAAGATTGCTTGCAACAAGGTCACCGGTACCAAGGAGCTCTTTTATCCGGTTTTTATTGGTGGCAAAGTTTATAACAGAGTTCCATTGAAAGTTCTCTAGCTTTAAGTTAACGGTGTTCACATTTATTTCTGTCCCAGAGTTCCTGATTTTGCCTACGTTACTTGGTATAGATGAAAAGCCTGTTATTTCCGGGATATTGATGTTATATAGCAGGTTGCTTGTAATGGTGTTATAATAATCTACACTGCCAGAAATTCTTCCTYTCAGTATAGAAAAGTCCAGTCCTGTATTTATCCCGACCGTTTTCTCCCAAGAAAGGTCGTTGTTTCCCATCGAATTTACAACCTGGCCAAACAAGGTCGTTCCACCATCACCAAATACATAAGCGGCACCCTGGCCAACTGTTGCCAGCGAAGCATAACGGTTGGTAAGATTCCCATTGGCGCCATAGCCTATTCTCATTTTTAAGTTGTCCAGCCAGCTAAAGCGCATAAATGATTCATTGCTTGCCACCCATGCAAATGCTGCTGACGGGAATATGCCCCATTTGTTGTTGGAGGCAAAGCCCGAAAAGCCATCTCGTCTAACCGTTGAGGTGAGAATGTATTTCTGGCGGAAGCCATAGCTCAGGCGCGCCGTTTGGTAATTGTATGTTTCGCTGTAAGCGCCCGAGGATATCTTTTGTATTGTTGCCTGGTCGAGTTTGTTATAGCCTAAAACAATATTGTTATATCCGGTACCATTGGCATTGGTGGTCTGGTAACCTGTTGATCTGGATCCATACACCATGGTGAGGTCAAGGGAATGGATATTATTTAAAGTTCTCTTGTAGGTGAGGATGTGATCCAGCGTACTGTCATAGGTATTATCATTTGTCTTGGATGCTGCTCCCGTAAAATTTGCAGCATACTGATTAGCGGAGTAGTTTTGGTTCCAGAAATAATTGTTACCATAGTTTATACGGTAGGAAAGTCCCGGAATGAACGGTAGATTCAGAATGCCATAGAAATTGCCCGAAAGATTGTTCCTGCGGTCATAATTGTTTCCCAAAGTAGCCAGGAAAGGATTGTTGATGGAGGCATTTGGGGTGAGTATGATATTTCCAGCTGCATCATAGGGTGTGTTCAATGGACTGTAAAGCATGATATCCCTCAAATTTGGCGATAGACCGGAATAATCAGCGAAGGAGGCGAATGCATTTGTACCGACTGTTAACCAATCAAATACCTTTGTTTCCAGATTCAATCTTACCGATTTCCTATTGAACTGATTATTGATGATAAACCCTTTCTGCTTGGTATATCCACCTGATAAGAAAAAGTTGGTCTTTTCGGTTGCATTGCTGATGCTTACCTGCTGGTCATATAAAAATCCGGAATTCGTAGCGGAACCATACCAGTCAAAATCAGTACCATTATCATAACCAGCCTGTTGTGTGGGGTCGAGTGCGGAGCGAACATTAAAGGCAGGATTAGGGGTTGTATACTCAGGAGCCAGATATGCCGTGCGCCAATTGATGTCCCTGACCTTCTGGATGAATTGTTCCCTGTTAAGGGGATGTAGGATATTTGCAGGATTCTGTGTAGCATAAGATGAAGAAAAATTGATGATCGGCTTGCTACCGATTTTCCCCTTTTTTGTAGTGATCAAAAGCACTCCATTTGCAGCGGTGGCACCATATATTGCCTTACTGCTTGCATCCTTTAATACATCGACAGATGCTATATCATTGGGGTTGATCCTGGAGAGATCGCCAGCATAAACGATACCATCTAAAACGATCAGAACGCCTTGAGAGCCACTTAGTGTAGATTGTCCCCTGACTTGTATGCTTGGGGTCTGCCCGGCAGAGGTTACCGGCCCAACATTCAAACCAGGAACAGCGCCCTGTAGGAGCTGGGCAATATTTGAATTTGGGGAAGTCCGGAAAGACTCCAGATCTGCCCTGACAATCGATCCGGTGACATCTGATTTTTTTTGGGTTCCATATCCAACAACGACCACCTCATCCAGATTTTTTGGTGTCGGAACCATGTTGATGACATTTGCGTTTCCCTCCAAATTTTGATATTCTTGGGTTTGGTAGCCAAGGTAGCTTACAACTAAAACGGCATTTTCGGGCGCCGTGATGGCAAAGTTTCCGGATGCATCGGTTACTGATATGTTCTTAGTGCCTTTAATGCTTACTGTAGCGCCGACGATAGGCCCACCGGTTTCATCGACGACCTTCCCCTTAACTTGGACGGGAGATACGGCACTGGGTATAGTTTTAGGGTTTTCGGTTTTACGCTTAAGCACTACCGTTTTATCGATAATGCTGAAAACAAGGGGCTGGTTTTCAAGAATGATGTTCAGCGCTTTGTCCAGCTGGACGTCTTTTATCGAAACAGAAACCCTGAGGTCTTTTACAGAAGCATCTTTGTAAAAAAAGGTATAGCCGGTCTGTTTGCGCAGCTCATCGAAGACCTGGGATAACGGTGTGTTTTTTTTAGATATGCTCACATTTTGAGCATACCCTTTTACCGATAACAATAGGCATGTACTAAGAAGTAGGAAAATGGCTGATTTTGTTATCGAAAATCGTATGGCCATGACCGTCCATGTGGATGGCGTTTCCGCACATGAATTTAATTTCATAATTTTGGTTTGATTTGGTTAGTTGAAAAATGCATTTGTTGGCTGGCTCGATCAAAGCCGGAAGTGTTTGCAGCACTTTCGGCATTTTGGCCCTGATTAATAGTGTATTTGATTCGTCATAGTCATTTATTAAGGGTTTTACATTATTTATTTAGGGTAATACAATAAGCTTTCTGTTTTCAAGTTTGAAATGTATATCGCCAAAAGCCAGGATTTTGAGTGCCTGGTTAAGCTTGATATCCCGGCGGATCTGTCCCTGGAAGAAATCATTTGGCACTTCACCTTTATAAACGATATCGACATCATACCATCTTGAAAACTGTCTAAGCAACGACCTAAGATCGGTGCGGTTGAAAATGAAGTACCCGTTTTTCCAGCCCACGACGTCGGAGGCATTGACCTTTATAATCTGGATTCCATTTGCCTGGGAGAGTGCCTGCTCATTGGGATGGATTACTTTAAACCCATTACTGTTAGTGCTGGCTACCTTCACCTTTCCCTCAAGCAGGGTAGTCTTGGTTACGGTTTCGTCCTCATATGCACTCACATTGAAATGGGTTCCGAGCACTTCTACGGTTTGTTTAGGTGTAACGACCAAAAACGGTTTATGACGGTTTTTGGTAACTTCAAAATAAGCTTCTCCTGTAAGATAGACTACACGCTCCTTATTTTCGAAAACCTTCGGGAAGCGGATAACAGAGCCAGAATTCAGCCAAACGTGTGTGCCATCAGAGAGTGTTAACTGGAACATACCCGAGCGTGGCGTGCTAAGCGTATGATAGACCGGCTGAGAATGGTCAGTTGAACCAGGGCGGCTCAGTTGGCTGTAGACCAACCTGTTTCCCGAAATTTTGCTGACCTTTGTTGAAATGTCGGTCTTGAGGTCGCCATTGCGGGCATGGGCAAGGTCGATTTTCTCGCCGTTATCAAGGGTTAATGTCGCCCTATTCGATCCCGGTAGCGCATCATATTGTATTGCTGACTGAACGGGTGCAGCCACTTTTGGGGTCAGGTATATCTTTGAAAGAAGGCCAAGACATATAAGAACGGTAATAACGGCCGCCGCGGAAAATAATGCTATTCTGCCATAGGATGGTCGTTTGACGACATTAGGAGTGATTTCCTTGAGGATAGAATCCAACATTCTTTGTTCTAACCCATATTCATCAGCGCCCTTATCTTTTTCCAGGTTCTTATGCGATGAATTGTACCATCGATCAAATTCTTCCCGTTCGGCCAGACTTATCGTATTTTCCTGCCATTTTTTGGCAAGTTCCATCATCCGTTCGATATTTTTATCACTATTCATCAAGCCCGTTTTATATACAGACAGCGCTGGAAGGAAAATCCCTATTTAAAAGATTAATTTTTTATCGAAAAGAACAAAAGCGCGAACAGAAGGATAGAAATAGATTCTTTTATTGTTTTCCTCGCCCTGGCAAGGTGGGCTTCAACTGTTTTTTCGGATATCGATAGTTCCTGCGCTATATTTTTTTGAGAGTAGCCGCTGACATATTTTAAATTAAAAATAATAGCTGATCTACTAGGGAGCACACTTAATGCCTTCTGGATATGGAGTTGCAGTTCAGAATAACTGATCTGCTGCAGGGTGCTGTAATCCGCTTCAGAATGGGTCTTTTTAGCCGTTTCCTCGTACCGGAGAATCTTCGCCTTTTTTGCCAGAAAATTGATTACCTGATTTTTGACTGCCACCGAAAAATAGTTGTCGAAGCCCTTAATAATTTCAAAGTGTTCACGATTACGCCATAGGTTACAGAAAATTTCCTGAACGATTTCCTCACACGCATACGCATCGTTGATGCGGCTTTTGGCCGCGAAGTATATTTTTTTCCAGTACCTGGTATAAATTTCTATAAATGCAGATTCTTGCCCCAATCTTAAAAGTTTGGATAACTCATCATCGGTCAGGTTTCTGTTTAGAGGCATAGTTTGATACTACAATTCAGATAAATTCTATTGGAAAAAATTAATTGCCGGTAAACTTTATAAGCCTTCAAAAAGCCAGCATTTCAGGGACTTCCACTATAATTACTTTTGCGAATGTAATTTTTTTTCTCAAAAGTGCAAACTTTTTAAAGAGTGTTTGATTTCTCAGTATCTGGAAGTTGCGTTTCAATAATAGGTAAATACTAAGCTCCTGCATGCCAATAGTAGTACCTCCTCTAGGTTTTCCGCGGAATAGGTTTTAATAAAGTCAAGCTTTTTGGGATGATTGATCTAACAATGATTGATATAATGCCTATCTGCGTGACAAATAAAGTCTTGCCGACTCCCTCATTTGGACTATTGCCTCACCAAGTATTACAATGTCTTTAAGGACCAATCTTCCGCGACCGGATAGATACGGAAAACCCCAGTTCAGATCATTTATTCTGGTATCCAACTTTCAGGAGTGGTGATCAGAAAGAATAATGTACCTACCGTCATCAAAAACGCAAGAAGGCTTGCCTCCATGCTCCAAGCTCCAAATTAGAGCAATTTCTGTGAAGCCCAACAAATATGCCTGTGATGATTAGAAATAACCCCAGCCTCATTGTGATTTAATAAAACTAAAAAGGTTGAGAGGCAATATCGAATAAAACCTGAGAGTCTTTTGAAATTATATGGGTTTTCTTAGTAATATAAATTAGTTACTTTAATGCTTGATGGTAGTGCTCAGCTTTGATTTAATCAGAGCTGGTTAGATGACAAATTGCGATCTTTCTGATTATTTACGGTACAATTAATTTAGAACATAGAGTTGTTATTGCCACGTTCATCAGGCATCGGCATCATTGCATCCCAATGTTCAGCTAATTTCCCATCTTCTATTCGATAAATGTCGATAAATCTCCATTCTTTTCCTGCCATTTCATAACGGGAATGAAGAAAAACAGTATCACCTTCCGCAACAACATGTTTGAACATGATTTTTTGTTTGGGAACACCTTGTGAAATAAGCATTTGAAGAAGCGCTTTCACGCCCTCAGGCCCATCGGGTGTTGTGGGGTTATGCTGAATGAAAGTGCTGCTCATGTATTGATCTACTCCTGTGGCATCCAAGTCGCCAAAAATTCTTTGATAAGCGGTAATAGCCAGCTGTTTGTTTGTTTCTTCCTGTGACATAGGTTTATATTTTAAAAATTACTTGTACGAAGGTAGGTTAACGACTACCTTCGTACAAGTACATACCAAATGGTTAGGTACTTACTAAATGGTTAGAAACACTGGGTGTCAATGGAAAAAAATCAGAAAATTATTTTACAGTCAGATGAAAACTGCCCGGTAAGGAAGTCGTTGATTATATTGAGTGGTAAATGGAGACTGTTAATAGTATTTCAAATAAACGAACGCGTAATAAGATACGGTGAACTTAAAAGAGCTATTCCTGGTATAAGCGAAAAAATGCTGATTCAAGAGTTGAATTTTTTGGTAGAGCATAAATTTGTGACCAAAAAATCGTTTCCAGAAATCCCTCCAAGAGTTGAATATAGTTTAACCAAGCTTGGCCTGGATACATTTCCTATTATTGACAAACTTGCAGCATTCGGATTGGAAAACTTATGATAATCCGCTATCGCAAACAACTACGCTAGTATAATCCGTTTCAAAAAAGCAGATCCTTTGCCCGAAAATTGCCTTTGGCCACGCCCGGGGTAAATGCAGTTGATTATTTTTGCATAAAAATACCCGCCAAAGTGAGTCAAATACTTTTTTTGGGCGGGTATTTTCGTTTTCTGATTTATTTGCCCAGGGTGAAAATCTCTGTATCCTTAAGGATCACAAGTTTGTTCTCACCGACACTGTTTTTCTTTGCTTCCTCGCTCAATGTGAGTCTTGTGGTACGGCAGTGGTCAAGCGCATCCATATGCACTGCAATTATTTTTGCTTTTCCGCTCGCAGATATAAGTTGCATAACTTGCTTTTCGTCCATAATAATCGGCACATTTTCAAAGCCTTTGATC
>NZ_JBFTRT010000059.1:0-13033 GCF_056399685.1 Pedobacter sp. 01N416 | reverse complement strand
CCAATGAAGAGATTACCCGCCGTCAGGATCCGGTAATTTTAGGTGCAGGATCGTCTGATATGAAATTGCTTAGCTTAACTGAGGCACAGCAGATTTCTGATCGCATGAAGACAGCTTATGGTGTTGATGCCGG
Organism: Pedobacter sp. 01N416; assembly: GCF_056399685.1. Classification (NCBI taxonomy): domain Bacteria; kingdom Pseudomonadati; phylum Bacteroidota; class Sphingobacteriia; order Sphingobacteriales; family Sphingobacteriaceae; genus Pedobacter; species Pedobacter sp. 01N416. The sequence continues at coordinate 12,900 of NZ_JBFTRT010000059.1, read as the reverse complement.
TTCGTTTGGCGATTACAACATCTATTCGCAGTCTAACAAATTCTTTAACCGCTTAGATTGGAACATCAGTGAAAGTACCCAACTAACCATCAGAAATAATACCATCATTTCGAAAGCAACAAACTTAGAAAGAGATCAGTCTAACTTCAGGTTTGGCGGTATCGATTTCAGACAGAACAATAATCAGACATCAACTGTTGCCGATCTTAAAACCCGTTTCGGAAATTCAGCTACCAACAATTTAATTGTAGGTTATTCTACCGTTCACGATTATCGTGATCCGCTATCCAATCCGGCTTTGCCGCAGATTGAGATTGCTTCTAATGGAGGAACATTGTTTTTAGGTACCGACCGTGAGGCAAGTATCTTCAACATGAAACAGAATACTTTCGAATTTACCGATAACTATACTTTCAGCAAGGGGAACCATACTTTTACCTTTGGTACGCACAACGAGTTTTATAACATCAACTATGGTTTCGTAAACTCATGGAATGGCCGTGTGGCTTATAGCAGCATCGCCGATTTCTTGGCCAACCAGCCAAACAGGGTACGTACAAGTTATAATTATGATGACAATACGCGTGATCACATTATTGCGAATCCAACTGCAGAGTTTAATGTGAACATGTACAGTGTTTATGGTCAGGATGAAATCCGTATTGGCGACCGTTTCAAATTAACACCGGGTTTACGCTTTGATATGGCTGATTTACCCAATATGCCGTCACTGAGTCCAAAAACAACTAATTCTCCGGTTGATGCAAATTATGGTACAACCTATACTTACACACAACCATCATCAATTACCGGGAAATTCCTGAACAAAATCCAGATTTCTCCACGTGTTGGCTTTAATTTCGATGTGTTGGGTAACCAAAGTTTGGTTATGCGTGGTGGTACCGGCTTGTTTACCAGTCGTGTTCCTTTTGCATGGATCGGTTATGCATATTACAACAATGGTGTAAACTATGGCGCTTTCGATAAATCGTACGTTTATGCCAATGCTGATCCTACCAAAATTGTAAAGCCAGTAGCGGGTACCGATCCGATCAGAGATGCTTTAACAGGTAATGGTGAAGCTGGTTATGTTACTAATCAAGGTGTTAATGTTAAAGATGCTAAAGGTGCAACACAGGTAGATTTGGTGGATAATAACTTTAAAATGCCAAAAGCATGGAGAAGTAATTTAGCCTTCGATTATAAAACAGACGACCAGTGGAAATTTACAGTGGAGGGAATCTTTAGTCAGGTGATTAAAGATGTGCAGTTTCAGCAGATCAACTATGTGGATAATCCTACTTACATGGCTTATGATACCCAGAAACAGCAGCCTATTTATTCAGGCACCAAAATTAATCCTTTATATACCAATGCCTACCTATTATCAAACACTGATAAAGGATATAAATATAGCTTAACCGCTCAGGTGAGTAAATCACTTCCTGTCGGTTTAGATATGATGGTGGCTTATACCTACGGACGATCGAAAGATATTGCCAATGGTATCCGTAATTCAATGGAATCTAACTGGCAGTTAAACCAGGCCCTTAGTCCAAATAACCCAGGCTTGGCCTATTCTAATTTCGATATCCGTAACAGGATTATTTCGACCATCAATTACAGATTAGATTGGGCTAAAAACGGTAAATATGTATCTAACTTCTCCTTGTTCTTCAGCGGCCAGTCAGGTTCTCCTTATTCATTGGGTTTAGTGAATACCAGGATCAATGGAACTGGCCAAACCGTAAGTTTGATGTATATTCCGGCTGTAGGCGAAACACAAAAGTTCYTTGCCAACAACGCAGCAGGAATTGCGCAAGCTGCCGCATTTGATGATTATATCAATAACGATAAATACTTAAGTACCCGTCGTGGCGATTTTACAGAGCGTAATGGTGCACGCACCCCTTGGAATGTTCAGGCCGATTTCCGCTTCTCTCAGGATATTCAGGTGGCAAAAGGAAAGCATCCACATGTACTTACCTTAACTTACGATATTATTAACCTCACCAATTTGGTAAATAAAGATTGGGGAATTCAATATTTTTCTCCTAATACTTATAATTCAATGGCAAGTGTAGGTATTAAGGTGGCAACTGCAGGTACACCAACCGCATATCCGGTATATACCTTTGCACAGAAAGATGTAACCTCTTATTCAAAAGATTTCTTTGCCTCACGTTACCAGATGCAATTGGGATTAAGATATAGTTTCTAATCTTTTTTAATATCAATATACAACGGTCTGACCTAAACAAGGTTGGGCCGTTTTTTTTGTGAGGCGATGGGCACCCATGGTGAGAATTCTATTTACTGCAAAAGCCGCAAACCATAAATTTTATAAAAATTAATATAAATGACAGAATTAATCTACGCGTAAAAATTCTCTGAAGTTGCCGTCATTTCGAGCGGAGTGCAACGCAGTCGAGAACCCAAAGGCTCAGCGAAGCWAAATCTGYCTAGATRGATCTCTCCTCCGAAGGAGTTYCTTTGGAACACTTCGCGTTGCTCCGGTAGATGACGACCGTTTGAAAACGCTGAAAATCTTTCTGATATAACCAATTAAACCTTTTCTATCCTTCCTCCGTCAAAATAAAACACACAGCATAAAGCTTGATTTATTTTTCACTTTTAAAAGGTTAGGTTATGAAAAGGATTGTAAATGCATTACTCTTATTGGTTATGGCGGTTAATTTTAGTGCATGCGTGGTGAGCGCACGTGCACCAAGGGCACACTGGGTACGCGGGCATTATAATATTGGCCCTCATGGCGGTCGGTATTGGGTGCCCGGGCATTACCGTTAATTTTTGCTATCGCCGCCATAAAAAGGCGGCGATTGTTTTTATAAGCACGTTAAAATGTAATTCCGTAACTAATGCGATTGTTGATTTAGATTGTAGGAATAAAATAATACATTAGCGTTATTAACACGATTTTAGCATATGCAAGAAGAAATTCTTTTACAGATTAGCCTTAAAATTAAAGAAAGACGTAAAGAACTGGGGATTACCGTTCAGGAGCTTGCAGATAAAGCAGAGGTAAGCAAGGGGCTGATCTCTCAAATCGAAAATAGTCGTACCATTCCGTCTTTAATGGTATTAATGGATATTATTAAAAGTCTGCAGATAGATCTGAACAGTTTTTTTAAGGATATCAATTTTCATAAAAAAGATGCCCCCGTTCTGGTGAAACGAAAAGATCAGTACCAGAAGTTCGAAAAAGAACAGGCTGTAGGTTTTAACTACTCGCGTATTTTAACTAAGAATATTAAGTTTTCGACTGCCGATTTTGTACTGCTCGAGCTCGAGGTGAATGCGCATCGCCCAATGGTGAAAACCGAAGCCTTCGAATTTAAATACATGATAGAAGGTAGGGTAGAATATCAGTTTTCGAAAAAGAAAATCATACTCGAAAAAGGAGACTCTATGCTTTTCGATGGAAGGCTTTCTCACACCCCGGTTAATATTGGCGATAGCAGGGCGCTAATGCTGGTGATTTATTTTTTTGAATAACATTTATGTAAACAAAGTTTATTAATACTTAACAAATACTTATCTTCATCTTTATAAACCAATCTTAGGTTTGGTAATAGAAAATATGAATATGAAAAGATTTTTGAAAAGTACTTTACTGTTACTTTGTTTATGTGCATTTGCCCAGGCGCAATCAAGAAAAATTAAACATGTTGTCTTAATTGGTTGCGATGGTTTTGGTGGTTACGCTTTGCCCGAAGCGAATATGCCTAATCTTAAAGCACTAATGGCTAACGGCTCGTGGACTACACAGGCACGTTGTGTATTGCCATCTTCCAGCGCTGTAAACTGGGCTTCCTTATTAATGGGTGCTGGACCAACCGAACATGGTTATACCGAATGGGACAGTAAAGTGCCCGAAATCCCATCCATCACCAACACATCTTATGGTTTGTTCCCTGGGATATTTAGTGTAATCAGAGATCAAAAAAAACAGGCTAAAACGGCTATTGTGTATAGCTGGAGCGGGATTGGTTATTTATTTGAAAAAGAAGCAGTAAACATCATCGTTAGCGGAAACGATAAAGATGATTTTTGCACCGATACCACTGTTGCGATTATCAAAAAAGAAAAACCTTATTTTACCTTTTTGCATTTAGACGAGCCTGATGGTACAGGGCATTCAATCGGTCACCGTACACCAGCTTATTATAAACAACTGGAGTTGGTAGACCAGCGGATAGGTAAAATTGTAAAAGCGGTTAACGATGCAGGCATAGCTGATGAAACCGTTATCCTGGTTACTGCCGATCACGGTGGTAAAGGTAAAGGCCATGGTGGTAAATCGCTTGATGAAGTGCAGATCCCGTGGATTATTTCGGGCCCTGGTATTCGTAAAAACCACGAATTAAAAGATGCAATTATTACCTACGATACAGCCGCAACACTGGCCTGGTTAATGAGGCTGCAACAACCGCAAAGTTGGAGAGGAAGGCCGGTATTAGAGGCTTTTACGAAATAAAATACAAGTCCTACATGGTAAAAATTTAACAATTTGATAATCTTGACATTGTTTACTAATAATAAACAATGTTTACTATTGTGTTTTTAAAAAATACATATGTCAATCAAATTAGTGGTGCTCGGTATGATAAACAAAATAAGCTGATATTAGGATGAGTTTGCTTCATCTTGCCCGCAAAAAAGCACTTAATTGGCCTTATTGGTTAATTACAATGCTTGGTGGCATAGCAGCATTTGGTTGTTATACCAGTATGTATGCCTTTCGTAAAGCTTTTGCTTCTGCTACTTTTGAGCATCAGGAATTTCTGCATATCGATTATAAAGTTTGGTTGGTTATTGCACAAATGGTAGGTTATACCTTAAGTAAGTTTTATGGTATCCGTTTTATTTCCGAATCGGGGAAAAGTAACCGGGCAAGGAGCATCATTTTTCTGATCCTTTTTTCTTGGCTAGCCCTGCTCGGATTTGCTTTGGTACCTGCTCCTTACAATATTGTATTTCTTTTCCTCAATGGTTTCCCTTTGGGCATGATCTGGGGTTTGGTATTCAGTTATTTGGAAGGAAGAAAAACAACCGAATTTATGGGTGCGTTGATGTCGATCAGTTTAATATTTGCCTCAGGTTTTGTTAAAACTGTAGCACGTACGCTGATGTCGTTTGCTTTGGTAACCGATTATTGGATGCCTTTTCTTACCGGACTGGTTTTTCTGCTTCCGCTGTTCCTGTTTGTTTTTTGTCTGGAGGTTATTCCGCCGCCTTCAAAAGAAGATCAGGAGTTACGTACCAAGCGGGTGCCAATGGATGCGAAACAGCGCAGAAAGTTTATCACAACATTTTTGCCAGGTATCATCTTAACCATTATCATCTACGTACTGCTTACCTGTATCCGCGATATGCGCGATAATTTCGAAGTAGAAATCTGGAATGGCTTAGGTATTCACAACAACCATATCTACACGCAGATTGATACCCTGATTTCGGTTGTGGTCTTGGTAATGATGGGGCTTTTGATCCTGATTAAAGATAACCTCAAAGCTTTTACCGTGATCCATATCATGATTATTTCGGGCTGTTTGCTAATTGGCGTAAGTACATTCTTTTTTGATAGGGGCTACATTGGGCCTGTTAGCTGGATGGCTTTACTGGGAATGGGACTGTATATGGCCTACATTCCCTATAATGCTATTTTCTTTGAACGGATGATTGCCAATTTTCATTACAAGAGCAACATCGGTTTTATTATGTATGTGGCCGATTCTATTGGTTACGTAGGTAGCTTTTCAATACTCCTGTTTCATGAGTTCGGTGATACGAATGCCAGCTGGATGCACTTTTTTAAACAGTGTTTGTTTGCTATACCATTAATTGGCGGGGTGTGTAGTGTACTTTCTTTGATCTATTTTAGAAGAAAAACTTTGGTTACAAACAAAAAGATGCAGGCGGCTGGGAGTGTAATTTTAGCAGGAAAGTGAAAAGATGTTTTTTTTGGATGTCATTTTTTGCCATGTAAGGAATATAAGGTCATTTAAGCTTATATGTTTCTTACATTTCTTAAATGGTAGAAGTATAGGGCGCGGAGGTCCTCAAGAGATCGTCATTCTCAACTTGACTGGGAACCAAGTAGTGCTCATGAATGCTTATGAAGAAAAGAAAGCTTATGTATAATCGTAATGCAATAAGCTTTAAGATTCCCGCCTGCGCGGGAATGACGCGTAATTTTTAAAAGATAAAGTAGCTAAACAATATTAACTCAACATTGATGTCTGGATGAATTAAAAATATCCTGAGATCAGCAAAAAATAAACAATGAATAAACATTTCGATCTTATTGTAATTGGTGGAGGGATTTTAGGAACATTCCATGCTTACCATGCTTTACTTTCGGGCAAATCGGTACTACAGCTCGAAAAAGACAATTTTCCGGTTGGCGCTACGGTACGCAATTTTGGTCAGGTGGTACCCTCGGGTATGGAAGCCGAGTGGTTCGAATATGGTGTGGCTGGCCTAGATATTTATAAATCGATTCAGCAGGAATTCGATATTTCCGTGCAGCAAAATGGTAGTGTGTACATCGCATCAGATAACGATGAGCAGACCTTAATCCATGAGCTGAAAGCACATTACGATACCATCGGTTACGAAACCGAATTGCTTAATCAGGAAGCGGTTTTAAAGAAATATCCTGCTATTAAATCTTCTTATGCCAAAGAAGCCATCTTTTTCCCCCAGGAAATTAGTGTAGCACCAGATCAAATGATCTACCGCCTGCATGAATATATGCAGACTAAGTTTGCACAATACACACTTAAATACAACAGTCCGGTTACCGCCTGCGAAAGCAAAGGCACTGGTGTTGAAGTAGGTTTAAGAAACAATACTGAACTTTTTACGGCAGAGAAAGCCATTATCTGTAACGGTTACGAATTTAAACTGCTTTATCCCGATCTGTTTAGTGAGAGCGGTATTGTGGTTAGTAAGCTGCAGATGATGCGCAGTATACCTATGCCAGAAGTAGCTTTAACAGGTAATATTTTAACAGGGCTAACCACCAGGCGTTACGAGAGTTTTGAACACTATTGCCCTTCTTTCAAAAGCATTAAAACCCCTGAGCATTACGAAGAGCTAAAAAAATGGGGTATCCATATCCTGTTTAAAAAGGCTGCAGATAATACGATCATTATTGGCGATTCGCATGTGTATGCCGATGTAAACCATTTCGACGATCTGGGTTTCGATTTAAGCCACCACATTAATGAGCTCATGCTCGAAGAAGCAGCCCGGATAGTTGATTTCGATGTGCGCAAACTGCAAAGTATCTGGGCCGGATTTTATCCGCAGCACGCAACAAAACATATTGTAACTTACGATCTCGACGATCGTATCCATATCCGTACAGCTATTGGCGGTAAAGGAATGACTGCTAGTGCAGGCTATGCCGCAGAAAGCATTAAGAAAATATTTAGTTAACAAATACTAAACAAAAATAGGGTATTTTGTTAACTAAAAGTTGGCATTAGGCTAACATACACATCTTATCATTGCATCTATAAAACCTAAAAAAAATTATAGATAAATGAAACATCTCTACAAGATGAAGATGTGCATGGTAGCTTTGCTGTTACTGTGCCTCACGCCTTATTTTTCCTGGGCACAAACAAAAATAGCTGGTCTGGTTAAAGACGATGCGCAGCAGCCGATCCCAGGCGTTAGCGTAATGGTAAAAGGGACTAAAAAAGCTACTTCTACCGATTTATCGGGCCGCTTTACACTTGATGCCAAAACAGGTGAAACACTTGTTTTTAGTTCGATCGGATTTCTTCCGCAAGAAGTTCAGGTTACTGGCGCAAACCTTACCGTAACTTTAAAAACAGACTCGAAAAATTTAAATGAGGTAGTGGTTACCGCCCTCGGTATCCGTAAAGAGAAAAGAAACCTGGGCTATGCCATTCAGGAGGTAAAAGGAGCCGATCTGGTAAAAGCCAGGGAAGCTAATCCGGTAAACGGATTGGTGGGTAAGGTTGCCGGTTTAACTGTTGGGGTATCTTCAGAACTTTTGGGCCGTTCGTCGCTTTACCTTCGCGGTAACGATGTTAATTTAGTTGTCGTAGATGGGGTGCCGATCAATTCGGATACCTGGAACATCAATCCCGATGATATTGATACTTATACCGTGCTTAAAGGCCCGGCAGCAGCGGCACTTTATGGTTATCAGGCTTATAATGGTGCATTATTAATCACCACTAAAAGAGGTAAACTGAGCGACAAAGGTTTTACTGTAGAACTAAATTCGAGCACGCAGTTTAACAAAGGGTTTATCGCTTTGCCGAAAAGCCAGGACGAGTACGGGCCAGGTGAGCACAGTGCATACGCTTTTGGTGATGGAAAAGGTGGTGGCTTAAATGATGGTGATTACGATATCTGGGGACCAAAATTCGACGGTCAGTTGATTCCTCAATATGATAGCCCGATTGTGAACGGCGTGCGCCAGGGTACGCCTTGGGTAGCCCGTGGAAAGGATAACTTAAAGCGTTTTATCCAAACCGGATTGCTTTCTGCAAACAACGTTGCCTTATCTTCTGCAACAGATAAGTATAATTTAAGGGTTTCTATTTCCAATAATTATCAAAAAGGAATTATACCGAACACACAATTAAACATCAACAATTTTAATGTGAGTGGCTCGTATAACATCAGTCCGAAATTAAGAGCCGAAGCCTACATCAATTATAGCCGCCAGTTTTCTGATAATATTCCTGATGTAAATTATGGACCGAACAGTGTGATTTATAACATGACCCTTTGGGGCGGTGCCGACTGGAATATCGACGATATGAAAAACTACTGGCAGCCGGGCAAAGAAGGAATCCAGTCTATTTACGCCGAGTACCAGCGTTACCACAACCCTTATTTTTTATCTTACGAGTGGTTACGCGGACATAAAAAGAACGATATTAACGGTTATGCCTCTCTAAACTACAATGTAACCAAAGGATTGGATGTATTGCTGAAAACGCAGATCTCTACTTACGATCAGTTAAGGACCGAGAAAATGCCGTTTTCTGCTCACCCATACGGACGTGAAGAAGGTTTGGGCGATTACAGGGAAGACCGCCGCAGCATGTTCGAAAACAATACGCAATTGATTTTAAAGTACAATAAAAATATTGGCGATTTATTCGAAATCAGTGCTTTTGGTGGTGGTAATGCCCGCAACTTCAGTTACAATTCGAGCTTTACCACAACCGATTATTTAAATGTTCCAAATGTATATAACTTCTCGAATTCTAAAAACCCGGTAAAAGCATTCGATTTCAATTCACAAATGTTGGTGTTAAGTGCTTTTTACTCAGTTGATTTGAGCTTTAAAAAGTACCTGAACATCAATACCACTGGCCGTGTAGATAAAAACTCTGCACTTCCTCCAGGCAACAATTCAGCATTCTATCCTTCGGTTTCGCTAAGCTCGGTAATCTCCGATTATGTAAAAATGCCTGCTTTTATTTCATTTGCAAAAGTAAGGGCATCGTATGCAAACGTTAAAGATCCAGGTTTGGGCACACAGGAATTTATTGGTGCAACGCCTCTGCAAACTTATCCAATTGGTTATGGTGCAGAATATACTTCGTCATATGGTGGTCCTGGTTATGGTCTTTCTTCGCCATACAGCATCAGGCCAACCTACAATAACCAAACAGGTGCCTATTATACCAACAACCTTATCGATCTGAATGCAGTAAAAGCGCAGAGCAGAACCAATTACGAAGGTGGTATCGATCTGAAGTTCCTTAAAAACCGGTTAGGTTTCGAAGCTACATATTTCAGGTATATCGATGGGCCGAAAATTATCAGACAAAATATCTCAGCAGCAACAGGTTACCAAACCAATACCATCAACGGCCGTAAAACGCAAAACAGTGGAGTGGAGTTAAGTTTATCTGGTGCACCAATCATGACCGACAAATTTGGCTGGGATGTTATGATCAACTGGTCTACCTATAAACAGATTTACAAAGAACTTGCCCCGGGCGAAACATCGGTTGATCAATTCTTTAAAACCGGCGACCGTATCGACAATATCTATGGTTCTGTTTTAGCTAAAACACCAAGCGGACAGGTGATTCATACTTCAAGCGGAACACCGGTTTCGTTACCGGTTAACCAGCTGCTGGGGCATGCCGATCCAAACTGGGTATGGAGCATCGGTAACAAATTCAGGTATGAGAATTTCTCATTCAGTTTCCAGTTAGATGGTAAAGTGGGTGGAGTAATGCAAGATTATGTGAGGTTAAAATCGTTCCAGGGCGGTCGTCAGATCGAAACCATCCAGGGTAAAATGGGCGAAGCCAGATATCAGGATTACCTGCGTGTAAACGATCCAACTTATAAAGGCACCTGGGTAGGCGATGGTGTGGTGGTTGCCAATAACGGTAAGCTCAATTTCGATCCGGTTACGGGTGTAATTACCAATTATGGTGACCTAACTTTTGCGCCGAATACCACTCCGCAGTTGTTGCAGGATTATCTGGGCGTTTTTTATGGTGCCAAAGAGAACACCATGATGAGCCGCACCTATGCCAAGTTGCGCGAAGTAACTTTTGGCTACCAATTGCCTAAGAAACTATTGGAGCGCACGTTTATCAAATCGGCCAATATTTCGGTAGTGGGACGTAATCTCCTGTACTTTATCAATTCTACTTATAACGATGTGGATGTAGATCAGTACTCGGGCAGAGAAGGTACCTCTACACTGCAAACACCAACTACAAGAAGTATAGGTTTTAACCTGAATGTTACTTTTTAACCTTTAGCAATAAGTATTATGAAATCAATATATAAAATCCTGTTCCTCTTCATTATCGTGGCTGTTTGCGGCGGGTGCAAGAAAGAATTTGAAGAAAATTTTAAAAATCCGAACCAGGCCGAAACCGTTCCGCCAAACTTATTATTGAACGGTATTTTGTTCGATATGTACGAAGCGCCTTTTTCGGGCTCAGAAAGATGGAACCAGTACACTGCAGCCAATTATTTCTATTACGCAACCAATAACTACGATTGGACAGGTGCTTCGTTAGATTACACGACTTTGAAAAATGTGGTAAAAATGGAAGAGGAAGCCAACCGTTTAGGCGGTGCGGTAGCTAAGCCTTACCTGGCACTTGCTAAATTCTTTAAAGCGTATTATTTTGTGAAAATGAGTTTGAAAGTGGGCGATTTACCAATGACTGACGCCTTAAAAGGTTTCGCCAACTTAACCCCGAAGTACGATACCCAAAAAGATATTTTTAAACAATCGTTAACCTGGTTAGAAGAATCGAACAACGATTTATCGGCTTTAATTGTTGCAGGCAACAAGGAATTAAAAGGCGATATCTACCTTAAAAATGACCTGGTAGCCTGGCAAAAGGTGGTGAATACCTTTAAATTACGGACTTTGATCAATTTGAGCACAAAAGCAGATGATGCCGACTTACAGGTAAAACAACAATTTGCTGCGGTATTGGGCAACCCGACCAAATATCCGGTTATGGAGAGTATGGCCGATAATCTTCAGTTTGTGTATAACGAGAGTTTTAACAAATACCCGAACAATAAAGATAATTTTGGTAATGATGCCCTGCGTTACAATATGGCTGGTACGTATTTAAATACGCTTTCGACCCTTAAAGATCCCCGGGCCTACATGGTTGCTGAGCCGGCAAGAGGAATAGCCGAAGCCAATGGTTACGCCATTACCGATTACCGCAATTTTATTGGTGCACCTACAGGTGAAGATCAGGGGATAATGTTGGATAAGGTACAGAAGGGACTGTATTCGCTGATTGGCCGTTATCGCTATTATAGTGGTTATACAGCCGAAAATACTTTTATCATTGCTTATCCTGAGCTTTGTTTTATCAAAGCAGAGGGCATTAACCGCGGTTGGGCTACTGGCGATGCCGAAAGCTGGTATAAAAAAGGGATTCAGGCTTCTGTTRGTTTCTATGGTATTAAAGACGGTGTTAATGTGGTCACCTTTTTGAAAAAGGATGGGAAGCTGGGCGAATTTGAAAATTTTAATATTAATTTCTCTTTCGAAAGCGATTATTATTCGCAGGCTGCGGTTAAATATGCCGGTAATACAGCCGATGGTTTAAAGCAGATCCTGACACAGAAATACCTGGCTTATTTCCGTAATTCGGGCTTCGAAGCTTACTATCAGTACCGCAGAACAGGTGTGCCAACTTTCGATTTAGGTCCTGGCGTAGGTAATAGCAACAGGATTCCCAAGCGTTTTCAGTACCCCAATATCGAAAGAACAACCAATGGCGAAAACCTAAAAGTAGCATTGCAACGTCAGTATAATGGTGTAGATGATATTAACCTTGCGCCTTGGATTGTTAAATAGAAGAGGGTAACCTGTTGATATTCAGTTTTAAATCTGCAAAACGATCCTCCGCCGTAAAGGGAGGATCGTTTTCTTAAATAATAATTGAATTAATTTTTGCATAAATAGTTTAAAAGCGCTAATATTGCACTCCCAAAACGAACAAGGGTATTTAACTGCAAAGTGTAAATAAACCTCGTTTTAGGAAACGACCAGTACTCCTTCTTAGCTCAGCTGGTTAGAGCATCTGACTGTTAATCAGAGGGTCGCTGGTTCGAGCCCAGCAGAGGGAGCCAAAACCCACAACGAAAGTTGTGGGTTTTTTGCGTTTAGGGCTGGGCGAGAAGTCTATCCTGAGCGCAGACGAAGGGAGCCCAGCAGAGGGAGCCAAAACCCAAAATAAATTTGTAGGTTTTTTGCGTTAATAACTTTTTAAAGTAAATATTTCTTTTTAGCTCAGCTTCGTTGAAGATTGGTTTATAGTTGATTTTCCTGTGTATTTCAAAATTTATTGATAGCTTTAATCAATCTAACCC
>NZ_JBFTRT010000058.1:0-19135 GCF_056399685.1 Pedobacter sp. 01N416 | reverse complement strand
GGATTATGATCAGAATAAAATGATGGTGCATTCTACCATGCCCAAGCAGATTTTACAGGACAAGGAATACACCAGGTTTAAGATCACCTATATCAAAAACAAACCTTTTATAGAGAGCGAAATTTCGCAAAGCGGGATCAAAAATAAAAGCCTCTTTTTCTTCGATTTAGGTTACCAGCGCACGGCTATGCTCGATAACGATTTGCTGCGGGAAATGAGGTTTCCAACCGAGAAGATGGAAGTGATCAAAAAGGTAATTATGCATGGTACAAAAGGTAATGAAATCCCGGTAACCACAGTAAAACTGCAAAGTTTGAAGATTGGTAATTTTGAATTGAAAAATGTTCCAGCTCAGGTTATGGAGCAAAACAAACCCATGCCAGGGGTTAACGTTCATTATCTGGGAACAGATATTCTGAAAAGATTCAATACGGTTTTTGATTTTCAAAATGATGTGATCTATTTAAAGCCAAACCATCTCTATGATGTTGCTTATGCAGACCAAAAGATTTAATATCTCCATTTTAACCACAGAGATCACGGAGTGAAGGCACAAAGAACACAGCGTTTGGTCGTCCTCGACTGAAGTGCAATCCCGAATTTTCGGGAGAGAGATCTTTTTAAGTGATCCTTTTATCATTTCTTAAATGTCGGATTTTTACAACAAATAGTCTATTTATTTCAAGAATTGAGCGGATGAGTTACTTATTTTTGATAAAACCAAATATAAGGAAATGAAAAAAATAGTATTAGTTGGCCTTATGGCTTGTTCCCTAGGCTTAAACCTCAAGGCACAACAAAAAACAAATAAGGTAGAACAAGGGATTTTTAAACCTACCGATGAATCCTTAAAGCAGTATAAATATCCAGACTGGTTCAGAGATGCCAAGTTTGGAATCTGGTCGCATTGGGGCCCTCAGGCAGTTCCCAGACAGGGTGATTGGTATGCCAAGAATATGTACGTTCAGGGCAGTGCGCAGAATAAGTACCACGTGGCAACTTATGGTACACCATCTAAATTTGGATACAAAGATATTATCGCTTTATGGAAAGCAGAGAAATGGAACCCTGAGCAGTTGATGGCCTTATATAAAAAGGCTGGTGCCAAATATTTTGTAACCATGGGCTCGCATCATGATAATTTCTTTCTATGGAACTCCAAAATCCATAAATGGAATTCGGTAAATATGGGGCCACACAAAGATGTAGTGGGCTTATGGCAAAAAGCAGCTAAAAAAGAAGGGCTCCGTTTTGGCATTTCCGAGCATCTTGCAGCCAGTTTTAACTGGTTTCAGCCAAGTCATGGCGCAGACAAAACGGGGCAGTTTGCAGGGATTGCTTATGATGGGCACGATCCGAAATATTCTGATCTTTATCATTTACCTGCAGATTCGGCCGATATGAAAGAGTGGCTGACCAATAATCCGGGCTGGCATAAACAATGGTTGGAAAATGTTAACGAACTGGTCGATAATTATCACCCCGACCTGCTTTATTCGGATAGTAAACTTCCTTTTGAAGATATAGGGCGTACTATGGTTGCGCACTATTACAATCAGGATATGGCCAAAAATAAAGGCAAGCTTGAGGCAGTATATACACCAAAAGAGCCATCTGAAGGTAAATGGGCACAAGATGTAGAACGCGGGGTATTGGATTCGATCAGCCCATTTCCGTGGCAAACCGATACTTCAATAGGAGATTGGTATTATAGAACCGGGCAGAAATACAAAAGTGCGAATGAAATTGCCCAGCTTTTGATCGACATTGTAAGTAAAAACGGAAATCTTTTGATCAATGTTGTACAGACTCCAGAGGGAGACCTGGAGCCGGATGTTGTTAAAATTGTTACGGAAATTGGCGACTGGACCAAATTGAATGGAGAAGGTATTTATGCGTCGAGACCATGGAAAGTATATGGAGAAGGTCCTTCTACCATTAAATCAAACCAGAAAAAGGGCCACTTTGGTGGCTTAACCGATTCAGGTGAATATCAATCTACGGATATCAGGTATACCACAAAGGAGGGCAATCTTTTTGCTTTCTGTTTGAATGTGCCAAATGAAAGCATTAAGATGACCTTACTTGGGCGCAAATCGAAATACCTGGAGAAGCCCATCACTTCCGTTACGCTGCTGGGCAGTAAAAGTAAATTAAAGTGGGTGCAGGAAGATGAAGCCCTTGTAATTAGCAAACCTGCAGATTATCCGGCCTGGTTGGTAACTGGTTTCAAAATAGAATTCAAAAAATAGGGAGAGATGCTCACATTTTAAAGTGAAAAATGAAAAGATATTGTTTAGCACTGGATCTCGTTGATGATCCAAAACTCATAGCGGAGTATGAAGCTTATCACCTTAACGGTTGGCCTGAAATTAAGCGGAGTATTATCGAATCGGGGGTTTTGGAAATGGAAATCTACCGCATTTCGAACCGTTTGTTCATGATTATGGAAACTGGGGATGATTTCAGTTTTGAAAAAAAAGCAGCTATGGATATTGCTAACCCTAAGGTGAAAGAGTGGGAAGAACTGATGTGGAAATATCAGCAGGCATTACCCTTGGCAAAGCCTGGAGAAAAGTGGCTGCTAATGAAAAATATATTTAGGTTAAACGAATTGTGATATGAAAAAGTCGAACGGGCACATGCACACCGAACAGATTGATCTCCAGCTGCCCGCTGTTGTTTTTGGAACAAGCAGTTTGGGCAATCTCTATCAGGCCGTTGATTACTCTGTAAAGTTGGCTATTGTAGAGGCTTGTGTAAAATCGGCCAAGCCAGTTGCATTCTTTGATACCGCAGGTAAATACGGGGCTGGCCTCGCGCTAGAATCATTAGGGAAATGCCTTGCTGATTTAAATGTTGATGAAGAAAATGTGGTGATCAGCAATAAGCTTGGCTGGTATAGAACAGAGCTTTTGACTCCTGAGCCAACATTTGAACCAGGCATATGGAAAAATATCGGGTATGATGCCGTACAGATGATCAGTTATGAGGGGATAATGAAATGTTTTGAACAGGGTAATCATTTGCTGGGCGATTATCATGCCCAAATGGTTTCTGTACATGATCCGGACGAATACCTGTTGGCAGCTGATAACAAATCTGATTACGAGGAAAGGTATCAGCACATTATCGAAGCCTATAGGGCATTAGGCGAGCTAAAGTCAGCTGGTTTAGTATCTTCTATTGGGGTAGGGGCAAAAGATTGGAAAGTAATCGAGCTGATCACAAAAGATGTAGCGCTGGACTGGGTAATGATTGCCAATAGTTTAACCTTAAAGTCACATCCTAAAGCACTGGTGGCTTTTGTAAAACAGCTAAATCAAAAGAACGTACAGGTAATTAACTCGGCTGTGTTTAACGGAGGGTTTTTAACAGGAGGCGATTTTTTCAATTATCAGCAGGTTGATCGCGATACAGTATCGGGAAAAGCACTACTCGATTGGAGGAATGAATTTTTTAAAGTTTGTGATGAGTTTAGTGTGCTACCGGCTGAAGCCTGTTTTAATTTTTCTTTCCAGTTTCCTGGAGTGAAAAGTATTGCCTTGAATACCACAAGACCTGAGAAAGTTGCCGCCAATGTTGCCCTTGCCGCAAAAAAGCTGCCCTTAGCCTTTTGGACTGAAATGCAGCACCGTGGGTTAATCGAAACCGAATCATTTAATTACAGTATCTAAGTAATATCTTGGTTTTTACTTGAAAGCAAAAGTGGCTTATCATAAATTGTCATCCTGAGCTTGTCGAAGGACCTTTTTTAATSTMTTAAAARGCGTTTCGACAKGCTCTCCGTAGGAGTCCTTTGGACAACGTGACAAACTCGAAGTAAATTACAATTTATGATACAGCCTCTTTGTATTTTTTGTTAATCGATGAATTGTATCTGTTGTACCAGGTAGGCCTTCCCAAATTTCTGCGGATCCTGTACCACTGTTGCCTTAATGGCCTTCCATTTTGGCCGTTGTCCTTTTTGCCAGTTTGCACGGATTTCCTGTACATTTAGCCAGATTTCTTCAAGTTCGTTCTGTACGGTACTGTCTTCATAAGTGAGCTGTAACTTATCTGGAACCATATAATAATTATTTCCTGTTTTGCTTAGTCTTATTACTGGTCCGCCAGGTACATATGAGGTAATCAGCTGAACAGGAAATGACTCAGTTCCTTTGTATTGCTCTTTGCTAATTATCTTTTCGAAAATAAAGTAGTATTCAGGTCCGTCTTGAAGTGGCTCTTTATCACGGTTGAATCTGGCTTTAACGCGATAAGAATAACCAGGTTCCCTTTGGTCAAAACCTACAAGAGAGGCGCCTGCATCTACATTGCCTGGTAACTTTAAAAGCACATCATTATCTGCAGCATAACGAGGGCTTACCAGCAGTTCAACTTCCTGTCCGTTTTTTAAGTTCAGCGGACCATATCTTTCCGATTTTTTACATGAAACAAGTGCAAAGGCTACAAAAAGAAAAAGTAGGTTTTTCATAGGTGAGTGGTTTTTAGATTAATGGTTCCTCATAAAACGTAAAAACATCCATAAGCGCTACAACAGATTGATAATCTTTCGGGTTATTGTTAAATATTCAAACTGATAATTTAGCTAAACCTTAAAATGTGCTAATAGTCCCGTGTTTTGTATAAATTGGTCTTACCGCGCTACAATACCTTTGTTATCAATATTTAACAAAGAAAAAAATGTCGAAAATAATTTTAATTACCGGTGCTTCACGTGGCTTTGGTAAAATCTGGGCAAAGGCCCTTTTAGAGCGTGGCGATAAAGTAGCTGCAACCGCAAGAAATACAGCAGATTTAAATGATTTGATAGAAGCTTATGGCGATGCTGTGTTGCCGCTTCAATTGGATGTAAACGATAGAGACGCCTGTTTTGCCGTAGTTGGAAAAGTTAAGCAGCATTTTGGCCGCATTGATGTATTGATCAATAATGCAGGATTTGGTTTGTTTGGTGCCATAGAAGAAACGACTGAACAACAGGCCCGTGCACAAATGGAAACCAATTTTTTTGGTCTGCTGTGGGTAACACAAGCAATTGTTCCGGTAATGCGCGAACAAAAAGCCGGGCACATTATCCAGGTTTCTAGCTTCCTGGGCTTGGTGACTTTGCCTGTGTTGGGTTTATACAATGCCTCGAAATATGCGGTTAACGGCTTAAGTGAAACCTTGGCTACGGAAGTAAAAGGTTTTGGCATTAATGTAAGTTTAATCGAGCCAAATGGTTTTTCTACCGATTGGTCGGGTGCTTCAGCTTTCCAAACAGCGCCGCTAGAAGTATATGCGCCAGTTAAAAAAGCATTTTTTGATGCTTCGACACCCGATAGTTGGGGCAAACCAGAAGCGACAGTACCCGCTGTATTGGCATTGATCGACAGTCCTAAACCTCCTTTACACTTCTTGTTGGGTAAAGTGGCTCTACCAAATGTTAAACAGGTTTATGCAGAACGTTTGGCTGAATTTGATGAATGGGCTGAGGTAGCGGCCGATGCGCACGGTCATTAATAAATCATTTAAAACCTTTAACTACAAGCTGTATGGGGTAATTGTGTAGCTTGTAGTTAATTACTATTCAAAGGGATGAAACACTATAAAAATTTAGCCGAATTACACAGAGAAAACGCATTTCCGCCACCCGAGAACCCATTGTTTAGCATTTACAAATGCGACCATAGGTGTACCATGGGCGACCGGGAGTTTACGAGCGATTTCTATATGATCGGTTTTAAAAAGATTATTGCAGGACAAATCCTTTATGGACGTACAAAATACGACCACGAGAGCGGTTCGATGATGTTCTTTAAACCCAATCAGGTAATCGAAATGAAAAACCTGGAGATGGAGGAGGATGGTTTTTTGATTTTTATTCATGAAGATTTTTTGAATGGACATATGTTGCATGATACCATTAAAAAATACCACTACTTCGATTACGAAACTAACGAAGCGCTACATCTCTCGCCCAGTGAAGAAAGCACAGTATGGGAGCTGTATCATAAAATTGAAACCGAATACCGAAACAACCAGGATGAATATAGTCGCGAATTGATTTTGGCCAACGTAGATACTTTGCTTAAGTACAGTCAACGTTTTTACAAAAGGCAATTTCTTAACCGTACAGAAATTTCGGGCAAAACAGTAACCCGGTTTAATGAAGAAATAAATAAATACGTTGCCAATGGATTATTGGCTACTAAAGGTTTGCCATCAGTGCATGATATGGCAGCGCGTTTAAACATTTCGGCAGGTTATTTAACAGATGTTTTAAAACAGGAAAGTGGAAAAACGGCTTTAGAACATATCCATATTTACCTGATATCTGAAGCAAAAAACCGTTTGATCGGTGAAAATAGATCGGTTTCGGAGATTGCTTATGCATTGGGATTTGAGAACCTTTCTTATTTCTCGCGTTTATTTAAAAAAGAGGTTGGTATTAGTCCGAATACATTTAAAAAGCAGTTGGTAAATTGATGTTTTCGTACTATTGTTAGTCAGGATTTGCAATCCAGACCCCGAGTGCTACGGATTTGCAATCCGTTTTTAGCTATTTATTTGTTCCGCAGATATAGAGGATTGGCGCAGAATCAATTCCGTTATCCATCTATTACGTTTTCCATCCTCTAACCACCAAGGCACGAAGCTGAGTTTGTTTGTTTTGCATAATAGACTTCGGACCTCTGACTGCAGACTTCGGACTAGCCTCATCTCCATCCTATATTTTCTTCCTATAAACCACTAAGGCACAGCGCGCATAAAGGCATATTTGTTTCTTTGCACGATAGACTCTGGACTTCTGACCCGACTCCTGACTAAAAGAACCACTCATCCCCGAAAATCCTACGCTCCTGTACTTTATCTTTTTTCTTAAAATTAGTTTTCGTTGCTTTGTTTGGAACAGAAAATTTTTGGAAAAGAAACCCTACATATCGCTTTATTGGAAATGTCAGCTAATTGGCTGGTGTGTGGCCGCTTTGTATTGGGCATTTCAAGGTTGGTCTGCAGCTGGTAATTTCAGATTCGATATGGCTGTTGTACAGTTTGTTTCGGATGTGGTCATGTACATTTTGATTACCCATTTGTACCGTAATTTTGCAAATAAAAACCATTGGCATGACCTGGCGCTTCAGAAACTGATCTGGCGGATGCTGATCGTTATTCCGGTAATGGGTATTTTTTATACCATAATTACGGTTAGTAAGTTGTACCTGGTGAGATTACTGTTTCTAAGTCACCCACACCAGTCGTTTGCTGATTTTTTTAGTTTAAATGCAGTAGGTATTTTTGTTGCTGGTATCCGCTTAATGGCCATATGGCTTTTAGCCTATCACCTTTACCACTACGCAAAACGGGAAATGCGGTTATCAGTAGAAAATGCCAGATTGGAGCTTAGCTTTAAACAGTCGCAACTGGATAATCTTTCTGCTCAGTTAAATCCCCATTTTTTGTTCAATGCACTCAATAACATAAAATCTTTGGTATATACCCGGCCCGATGCAGCGGGTAGGGCAATCGATCTGCTAAGCGAACTGTTGCGCAGTGGATTGTATAAAGGCAGCGCCATGCTGATCAGGTTAAATGAAGAAATAGACCTGGTGAAAGATTACCTGGAGTTAGAAGGTTTGAGGATGGAAGAAAGATTACAATACGATTTGGATATCGATATTTCGCTCTCTGCGCTGATGGTGCCACGCTTATGCATTCAAACATTGGTAGAAAATGCGGTAAAACATGGAGTTGCATTAGAAAAGCAGGGTGGGAAGATTGAGGTAATAATTAACGAACAGAATGGATTGGTAAGCATCCGTGTTTTAAACCCTGGCAAGTTGGAACCAAATAAAACGGTGGCAGGCATAGGACTGCAGAACCTGAAAGAACGGCTCGATCTCAGTTACCAGCACCATGCATCTTTCAGCCTGTATGAAATGGAGCAAAAGGTTTGCGCCGAAATTAAAATCCCAATCAGATGAGCAACATTAGAACACTGATTATTGACGATGAACGTGGCGCAAGGCAGGAACTGATAAGGATGTTAAAAAGCTATCCGCAGGTTACGGTATTGGGTGAGGCTGCCAATGCTGATGAAGCCGAGCAACTTATCGGACTTTTAAAGCCCGACCTGATTTTTTTGGATATACAGATGCCTGGCCGTTCGGGTTTCGACCTGTTGGAGAATTTGGTACATGTGCCGCAGGTGATTTTTGTAACCGCTTTCGACAGTTATGCGTTGCAGGCTTTTGAAGTAAGCGCCATGGATTACCTGATGAAGCCCATACGGGAGGAACGCTTTAAAAGTGCAATGGATAAAGCCATAGAAAAGATCGGTGCGAATAATGGAGCCGTTGTTTTTATAAAGGATAGGAGCAAACACCACCTCATTAAATGGAAAGATGTGCATCTGATCGAGTCGGTAGAGAATTACGCCAGGCTCTTTTTCGGGCAAGAACAGGTATTGCTCAAAACCTCATTAAACAAACTCGAAGATAACCCCGATTGTGAAAGATTTTTTAGAGCCGGCAGAAGTATATTATTTAACCTCGACTACATCAGTTCGGTAAAAAAAGATGATGAGGGGATGTTTGTAGAACTTAAAACGGGAAATTTAATCAGAATATCAGAACGGCAGGCTGTTAAATTACGGAGCCTCATTAAAACATAAATTATAATTTTTTGATCATGAAAATAAACTTAGTAAAACTGGGTATGGCTGCGCTATGCCTCGTAATGGGCATTGAAACCTTTGCACAGCAAAAACTAACCTTACCCGATACCACTAATTATATCATCAACGATAGCGTGATGATTAAAACAAAATACGGCATTACTTTATCTGCTGTAGTGGTGAGGAAAAAAGGTATGCGACAGAAATTACCTGCCGCACTCTTTTATTTTATCTATTCCAACACCAATAGAAGTTTGATGGAAGCCAAATACGCTGCCGATCATGGTTATGTAGGCATTGTTGCTGATGCCAGAGGGAAACGGCTCAGTCCCGATAGGCCCGAACCTTATGAGCATGAAGCACAGGATGTGAATGCGGTTATCGATTGGATCATCAATCAATCATGGAGCGATGGCAGGGTTGGCATGTATGGAGGAAGTTATTCTGGTTTTGCACAATGGGCTGCCACCAAGCACCTGCATCCGGCACTTAAAACCATTGTACCTTATGTAGCTGCAATTCCAGGGCTTGGCTTACCCATGGAAAATAATGTTTTTTTAGCAGCCAATTATCAATGGGCATTTTACATCACCAATAACAAATACACGGATGATGCTGTGAATAACGACAATGCCCGTTGGCGCAGGATGCGGAATAACTGGTGGGAAAGTGGGGCTGCTTACAATAAGATCGACAGCATTGACGGCACACCAAATCCATTATTGCAGAAGTGGCTTAGTCACCCCGATTACGATGCCTACTGGCAGTCGATGGTGCCTTATGGTAAAGAATTTAAACACATTAATATTCCAGTACTTAGTATTACCGGCTACTATGATGATGGACAGGTTTCGGCATTGGAATACCTGCGCGAACATTATAAGTATAACCCCTCGGCCGAACATTATTTAATTATAGGCCCTTATGATCATTTTGGATCGCAGATAGGTGGAGTAGCCAAGCTGAGGGACTATGAGGTAGATTCAATAGCACTAATCAATACCCGCGAAATCACTTTCCAATGGCTCGATTATATTCTTAAAGGCGGAAAGAAACCCACACTGATAAAAGATAAGATCAATTATGAGGTCATGGGCGCAAATAAGTGGAAGCATGCTCCTTCATTGGCAAAAATGGAAGATCACCGTATCCGGTTTTATCTGGATAGTATAAACGGAACGATGCTGTTATCGCAGCAAAAGCCAGCTGAACAAGTTTTTATGCATCAACAGGTTGATCTGGCAGACAGAACCACATTCTACAATGATTATTACCCTGATCCGATCATCAAAAAAGAAATCGACAGATCCAATGGACTGTTTTTTATTACGAAGCCATTTAATAAAGCCGTTTCAGTATCAGGTGCGCTAGAGGGACAGCTTAAAGCCATCATCAATAAAAAGGATATGGACGTAGGCCTGGTTCTTTATGAAGTTACGCCCTCAGGCGAATATTTTCAGCTCTCTTATTATTTAGGAAGAGCCAGTTACGCATACGATATGAGTAAAAGAAACTTGCTTAAACCTGGGAAGTTAGAAACCATACCTTTTTATAGATCGAGAGTATTCAGTAAGCAGCTGCAAAAAGGGAGCAGATTGCTTTTAATGCTCAATATTGATAAAAATCCTTTTGCACAGATCAATTATGGAACCGGTAAGGATGTGAGTAAAGAAACCATAAAAGATACAGGCGCTCCACTCAAAATTAAATGGTCTACACAGAGTTTTATTGAGCTTGGTTTTTCGGTAGATGAAAAAAGTTTGTTTAAATAATGTAGCGGGTCTGGATTTGCAATCCAGACCTAAATGCTAAGGGTTTACAATTCGTTTTTAATTATTTATTCCACAGATCTAGAAGATGAACGCAGAACCAATTCCATCACCCATCTTACATTTTCCATCCAATAACCAAGGCACGAAGCACACAAAGGCATGTTTCTTCTGCAGCATAGACTTCAAACTAATCCATCTTACATACTTTCAGACTTTTCGCATCAGTTTACTTACGTGGCTTTCGTCAACAAGGCCAAATTCTTCCGCAATTTGTTTCAATCCAAATCTTCCGCTTTCTATTCGCTGTTGAATTAAATTCTGACGATAATTGTGGATATACTGGCGTAAGGTTATACCTGTATTTCTTTTAAAATAGGGCCCTATATAGTCTTCTGAAAGGTTAAAATGTGCCGCCATTACATTCGCTTTTAAATTTTTAGGCTGGTAAATGTATTTGTGCAGGTAACAGAAGATGGCTTGGATGTCTTTCGAGCGTTGCGCGCTATTTTTGATTTCGGGCATATTGCGCTGCATAATATCAGAAAGCACTAAGATCTGGGTCCAGATTAAAGCTTCATTTTGCAACATGTTTATATTGAGCGATAAGATAAGTGCAATGATGTTTTCAACAATCAACTGATCGTTTGCCGTAAAGTTAAAGCCTGTAAAATGTGTTTCACGGCTTTTGATCAGGTATTCCAGGTATTGCAAGCCCGTTGAGTTAACCTCTTTTTGATGAATGAATATATCGGTAAACTTTATATAAATGAAATGAGTTTTTTCTTCAATTTCGAAACGATGATCATCATCCGGACCAATTAAGAAGAGATTTCCTTTTTCGTAAGCAATGGAGATTTCGTTAATGATATGCTGGCCAGATCCTTTTTTAATGTAAATCAGTTCATAATGGTTGTGCCGATGTAAGGGGTGCTGCCACTTGCTTACTTCAAATTCTGAAATAACAATAGGTTGAAATTGGATGTATCGCTTCATGATAGATTTATACAAAAATATCATACTATTTTACAAAAACATATCTGTGGTTTGTCAGGATCTTTGCGTTATGTGAATCAATTTAAATTAAAAGAGATGAATAACAGTAAAACAGCGTTGGTTGTGGGTGCAAATGGGGTAATTGGCAGTAATTTAATCAGCCACTTAGAAAATCTTGGTGATTGGGATATTATCGGTTTATCGCGTCGGGGTGGGCTGGATAAAGATAAAACGAGGTACATTTCTGTAGACCTGCTGGACCCAGAGGACAGCAAGAAGCAATTGAGCCTCTTAACTAAAGTAACACATGTTTTTTATGCCGCATATCAGGATAAACCTACATGGGCGGAGTTGGTAGTATCTAATTTGGCGATGCTTGTGAATGTGGTTAATGCCATTGAAGGTACTGCAAAAGACTTACAGCACATCAGTTTAATGCAGGGCTATAAAGTATACGGAGCGCATTACGGCCCTTTTAAAACACCGGCAAAAGAAAGCGACGGTGGACATATGCCCCCGGAATTTAATGTAGATCAGCAACAGTTTCTTGAAGCACAGCAAAAGGGAAAAAAATGGAGCTGGTCTGCACTCCGGCCATCTGTGGTTGCGGGTACGGCATTGGGTAATCCAATGAATTTGGTTTCTGTAATTGCAGTTTATGCAYCCATATCGAAAGAACTAGGTCTGCCTTTGCGTTTTCCTGGCAAATTAGGAGCATATGATAAGCTTTTAGACATTACAGATGCTGGATTATTGGCAAAAGCAACGGTATGGGCGGCCACCAACCCGGCATGTGCCAATCAAGCTTTTAATATAACCAATGGTGATTTGGTCCGATGGAACGATCTTTGGCCTAAAATTGCAGCTTATTTTAAAATGGATACTGCCTCTCCACTTCAAATGCCTTTGCAAACCGTAATGGCTGATAAATCGGCTTTGTGGACACAACTGCAGGAAAAACATAACCTAGTCAAACACAGTTATGGAGAAGTATCTTCATGGGCCTTTGGCGACTTTGTTTTTTCTTGGGATTACGATTTCTTCTCAGACGGTACCAAAGCAAGACGATTGGGCTTCCATGAGTATATCGATACTGAAAAAATGTTTTTTGATCTGTTTGACGAACTTAAACGCAAAAAAGTTATCCCGAGTTAGTTTTCTAATCTTTACCGTTGATCTGGATTTGCAATCCGTTTTTTTGTTATTTATTTGTCCCGCAGATGTCGAAAATGAGCGCAAAATTAATTCCATCATCCAACTTACATTTTCTGTCTTTTAGCCAGGTTGATCAGATTTGCAATCCGAACCCAGGTGCTATAGATTTGCAATCCCTTTATAAATATTTATTAGTCCCGCTGATACTAAACTTATTCAGCGCCGATATTTATTATAGCACTAATGTTCCCATAATTTAGATATTTGCAACTGCTAATAATTTAAATGATGAAACCTTACGGGCAGGTGCAACAGTGATTGTGCTCATCGCCTTAATGAAAACCCAGGGTATAGAATTTGTTTTTGCGGCAGTGGCTTTAGCAGGTGTAATCCAGATTATGGTGGGACTGTTTAGACTTGGGAAATTCGTCAGACTGGTTCCGCAGCCCGTAATGTTTGGCTTTGTTAACGGTTTGGCGGTTATTATTTTCATGTCGCAGCTGGAACAGTTCAAAACCCTTGTTAACGGCAGAATAGAATGGTTGAGCGGTACCCCTTTATATATCATGTTGGCTTTGGTATTACTCACCGTTGCAATAGTGATCATTCTCCCTAAAATAACCAAGGCCATTCCATCCTCGCTGGTGGCTATTATTGTGGTTTTTCTTATCGTTTTATGTTTTGGAATTGATACCAAACTGGTTAAACATATTGCTTCAGTAAATGGCGGGTTTCCTCCATTTCATATTCCAAAAGTGCCGTTGAATCTGGATATGCTGAAGATCATTTTTCCTTATTCGCTCATTATGGCAGGTGTGGGCTTAACGGAGGGCCTGCTTACTTTGAACCTGGTTGATGAAATTACAGAAACCAAAGGCGATAGGAACAGAGAGAGTATTGCTCAAGGAATTGCCAATATTGCAAACGGCTTTTTTACTGGCATGGGCGGCTGCCCAATGATTGCCCAAACACTGGTTAATCTTTCGGCAGGTGCGAGGGCAAGGTTATCGGGCATTATTGCTGCCTTAACTATATTGGTTATTATTTTGGTAGGCGCTCCGGTAATAGATCGCGTACCCATGGCGGCTTTGGTTGGTGTAATGATGATGGTAGCCATTGGCACCTTTGAATGGATGAGCTTTAAAGTGATTAATAAAATGCCTTCGCAGGATATTATCATTGGGATTCTGGTGGCTGTAATTACAGTTTGGCTGCATAACCTGGCACTTGCGGTATTAATAGGTGTAATTATTTCGGCACTTGTTTTCGCCTGGGAAAGTTCTAAACGGATACGTGCCAGTAAACATATCGATGCCAGTGGTGTAAAAACCTACGAAATATTTGGCCCCTTGTTTTTTGGATCTATTGCCAATTTTAATGAGCTGTTTGATGTAGCTCATGATCCTCAGCATATCGTAATTGATTTTAAGCATAGCCGTGTTTTTGATATGTCGGGTATTGATGCACTGAATAAACTAACCGAACGTTACCATTCGGCTGATAAAAAACTCCAATTAAAGCACCTGAGCGACGATTGTAAGCGCTTGCTGAAAAATGCCGATCAGATTATAGCAGTAAACATTATAGAAGATCCTACTTATCGGGTGGCCACCGAAAAATAATTGATTTTAACCTTTCTGTTTTATGATATAAATACCACTATATCCAAGCTAATGCTATAATATATAATATGGTAAAGGACTATCCTCACGCCTAAACAATCATTGTCGGTTTAATCTTTACTTCTTGATCTGTATTTTATGTTTTTACTAAAACGTTTAAGTGCTTTAAGAAAATAGCAACATAAAATTGTTCGATTTATTGTTATTGCTGACTAAAAATATCCTTATAGACTGTTTTATAGGATGTTAATTTTTTAAGATATTCTGATAATATTTATTTTTTTACCTGTCTGACTGACAATTATTTTAATAGAATTAAATATTATTGTGGTATTTTATAAAAATTTCATAAAAATGACAATTTGTTATTAAAACGTTTTAGTATAGTATATATTTGATTTAACCAAATACTAAATTTTATGAGAACCCTTAACGTCTCTTTAACCTAGGACATACTATGCCGTTTCCGAAAAAATAAGTTTTAGAAATCATTTTTTTACCAATTAAAGATCCATTAACTATGCGATACTTATGGGCGTGCCTTGTTTTTTTTGCCGCGTTTACATTAAACGTTTTACCGACTTTTGCAACGGGTGAAAAACTTCATAAAGGCCTAACAATTAATTGCTTGATTCTTCAGGATACGACAAAAATCAAGATCGTAACACCGAAAGATTCATTACGAAAAGACAGTTTAGATCAGATCAAGCAGAAAACACTTTACGATAAGTTATCTGGCGGTGTAAAAAAAGACACCAGAGATCTATCACTATTCCCTGCCGTTTCATTACAACAAAACTTAAAGGGCAATTTTGCTGGTCTGTATATTCAGGAGCCATCTGGTGAGCCTGGGTCTATTCAGAACATGTTTATTAGAGGGGCTGCAATGCCACTATTATCTAAAAAGGATTTGTACGATGCTCAGCCTCTGGTGGTTCTCGACGGAATCCCTTTGGTACGGGAGCATCCTTTTGCTTTTGATATACAGCAATTCGATTTTAATAGAATCGGTCCTGCAACTAATTTATTGGCCGGTATCGATCTGAATAATATTACATCGGTAGAGGTACTTAAAGATTTAGGTTCTACTTCTGTTTATGGGCCAAGAGGTGTTAATGGAGTAATTGTTTTAACCTCAAAAACAGCAGTTGGTAAATACCGCGCTATATCTTTCAATTCGTATATAGGCATGGTGCAAAAACCATTTGTAAATACCATCAATGGTAAATACGAAAATGATTTCAGACAGCGGTTTTATGATGTATATACCACAAATGGCAGGTATTCTGATGATGAAGAGTATCCGGTATATTTAAGCGATTCGCTAAATAATGTGTATAGTGGAAAATCAGACTGGACAGATTTATACTACAAAAATGCGCTGGTATATGGCATTAATTTCTCACTTGCCGGTGGTACTGACAGGGCGAATTTTAGGTTTGCATTAGGTAATACCAAAAGTGAAGGCGTAGCAGATCAAACGGGTATCGACCGTTATAGCGCCACTTTCAATATCAATATGAAGCCAACCAAATGGTTGTTGTTCTCGACTATGATTAATGCGAACCGTTTAAACCGCGACAGAAATAAAACCTTGCGCGACCGATTTGCACAACTTAATTATTTTCCTGATTTAAGCGCGCCTCTACCTCCAAATAAAGATTTCTATGGTTCATACCTGCAAGAATATAAGAAAGGTTTTGATGATAACAAAACAAACTCTATTCAGGGCTATGCCAAATTAGAAGGAACTTTTGGCAAATTTAAAGTGGTATCATCTTTTAATGCCGATTACAGTGAGGGGTATAGAGATGTTTTCTATGCCAGAACGCTTTTGCAGGGAAACAGTTATGCATCCAATTATTATGGCTTTAGCCAAAGATTAATGGTGGATAACAAAGTGACTTACGATTTGAATCTGAATAAGGTTCATGATTTTCATTTTGCGTTAGGACAAACAATGCAATGGGATATCTATAAATATAGTAATGCTTATGCCTATAAAGGTGTTAACGATTATATTAAAATTAACTTATTGGATTCTAAACCAATAAACGATAACGGAAGTGTTAACGGTGGTTATTTAACGCCAGTTGCCTTTCCAAGAGAGTTGACTTATCGGTTTTTAGATAAAACAGAAGATAACTTATTGTCTTTCTATGGAAAAGCCGATTACTCATTTAGCAATAAATACTTCATATCGGCAATATTACGTTTAGATGGCTCTTCAAATGCACAACCAACAAGCCGTTGGTTTTATTCGCCAACTATTTCTGCAGCTTGGAATATCAAAAACGAATTTTTGAAAGATAACAGCTTGGTTGATGATTTAGTATTGCGTGCAAGTGTTGGTAGAATGGGGCGCACTTTTAGTTACGATAATTATACACAGGGGCCACAATATACAGCCTCAGTTGGCTATACCGGTAACTTAACGGTGCCTGGATATAATGCATTCGGTGTTTTAACACGTCCTTATCAATTTGGTTGGGTAGGTTATGGTGTACCTTGGTCGTACTCAGATCAACTTAATGTTGCTGCCGATGTGGCGATGTTGAAAAACCGTCTTCACGTTTCTGTTGAACTTTATAGCAAAACCGATAAAAACCAATTAATTGGTATCCCTGCTTATGCTGAATATGGTTATAAACAATCTATCGAAAGCGGAATGTCTGTTAACAACATGGGAATCGATTTTACAGTGAATGCTCAGATAATCGCAAAAAGTAAATTCTCATGGAATTCGGCCTTAAACTTTAATCACAACGCTAACGAATTGAAAGCATTGCCAAGAGGATTAGATCAGTTGGTAGTAGGTAACAGATTTTTAAAAGTTGGCGAGCCGGTGGATCAATATTGGTTATTGGAGAATAATGGCATTTATACTTCAGATGCTGATGTGCCAGTGGCTAATGGACAAAAATTAAAATATAAGGGAATTGTTTTAAAGGCCGGTGATCCACGTTGGAAAGACCAAAACGGTGATAATACTATTGATGATAACGATAAAGTATTAAAAGGCCATTCATTACCGACCCTTGCAGGTGGTTTCGATAACAATTTTAGATATGGCAATTGGAGCCTGGCTACGAGTTTCTACTTTAATTTAGGAAGAAAGCTAATCAACCAGGAGATGGCTAACCATTTTGATTTTGTTAACCGCGAAGGCAATACAGATATCAATTCTGTTAAAGAAATTACCTTCTGGGAGAAACGTGGCGATTATTCGAAATATCCTCTTTACAATCCTTGGAGTACGGTAATCCCATACCGTGCAGATCAGGATCTTTTTTTAGAGAATGCTTCATTCTTAAAATTAAGACAGGTTTCATTAGGTTACGAACTGGGTAATCTGCTCAATAAGAAGAACATTAAAATTAACAAATTCTTCGTATACGGTGCAGTGAGTAATATTTTCACCATCACGCCTTACACCGGTCAAGATCCTGAACTGGTTAGCTACGACGGCGTTGATACGGGTTATGGCCAACCCATTCCGAGAACATATACCCTAGGTGTTAAAATGGAGCTATAAGATGAAAACAAGAACTAACAAAACATCAAGTAAGATGAAAAATATATTATACATACTTCTGGTTTCTATAATTGCCTTTTCGAGTTGTAATAAGGCTTTAGAAACCGATTCTACCAGGGTTGTAGGCGAAAAAAATGCCTGGAATACAGTAGAGGATGCCCGATCGGGAATTTTGGGGGTTTATGCTTTAACACGGGCTGCTTTATCAGATAACAACAGTCACTGGATTTATGGTGATGTGAGAACGGGAGAATTTTTAAGTCCAAAAAGACAGGATTTAAAGGCTGTAATTGGCAACAATTTAAATGCGGCATATCCCGTAATGGAGGCCTTATCTGATTGGACCAGGTTTTACGCCATTGTAAACGGCGCCAATGTTTTCTTGGAAAATATTGGGCATGTAAAAGAAACAGATAAACGATACACAAGCAATAACATGACCGTGGATATTGCGCAAGCCAGGTTTTTAAGGGCTTTTGCCTATTTCTACATGGTGAGAATCTGGGGCGATGTACCATTTATTACCTCTTCAGACGAAGGTAAATTTACCAATAAACCCCGCGAAAGCCAGGCTAGGATTTTAGCATGGGCCGAACAGGAAATTTTAAAAGCAGCAGCTGATCTGCCATTTATTTACAGTGGTGGTGATGTGCAGCAGCCAACTGATTATTACAATGAAAGTTCGGGAAGATGGGGTGGTGCTTTGGCAACAAAAGTTACGGCATATGCTGTTTTAGCTCATTTGGCAGCTTGGAATGGCGATTATACCAACGTTTCTAAATATGCCAAATTTGTTGAAGATAATTATGGCAGAAGTTCAGGTGGTTTTACAGGAAGTGCTGATTTGTCAAATTCCAATGGATTTTTCTACAATAAGAACACCAGGCAGATGTTCGGTTTTAACTCCGATTATGGCCATGTGGATGGTTCATCTACCGGGCATATTGAAGAGTTAACTTTAGCGGAACCGGTTATGACTAAGTCAGTTCCAGACATTTATCTTCCGAAAGATTCAATTCTTAAATATTTCAATATTGCAAAAGATCAAAGGTTTGCGGTTGATACTTTAGGACAGGCAAAATATGATGGAAGATATTTTACCAACCTAAACGGTAAGTATCCCATTTTCAGCAAAATCAAAGTGATCCAGGGCGGTGGTACCGATCCAAACTTCAGGTATTTTACCAGTGCTTTGGTTTTTACCCGCTTAGAAGATATCGTGTTATTAAGAGCAGAAGCGCTTTCAGTTTTGGGCGACCAACAGGGGGCTGTAAGTGAACTACTTTCTGTGATGGTGAGAAGATATGATGAAGGATTTTCTATAAATATAAACGACGTAATTAAATTAATCTTCGAAGAGCGCCACCGCGAATTGTTGGGTGAAGGCTCAAGGTGGTAT